>JBAUXQ010000811.1:0-8932 GCA_049584355.1 Roseiarcus sp.
GTGGGGCGGCTCGATTTCGCTTAGGCCGCCGATGCTGTGGGCGATCGGCTTCGTCTTCGTCTTCACCGTCGGGGGCGTCACCGGCGTCGTGCTCGCCAACGCGGCGATCGACCGCTATCTGCACGACACGTACTACGTCGTTGCGCATTTTCATTACGTGATGTCGCTCGGGGCGGTGTTTTCGATCTTCGCCGGCTTCTATTACTGGTTCCCGAAGATGACCGGCTATCTCTATGACGAGAGGCTGGCAAAATGGCACTTCTGGGTGTCCTTCGTCGGCATCAACCTCACCTTTTTTCTCCAGCATTTCCTAGGCTTCCAGGGAATGCCGCGCCGCGTCGTCGACTATACCTCCGCCTATGAGACCTGGAATTTTTTGTCCTCGATCGGCGCCTATATCTCGGGCGCCGCCACCCTGATTTTCCTCTACGTCATCTATGAGGCTTTCGCCGCCAAGCGCGCGGCTCCGGCCAATCCGTGGGGACCCGGCGCGACCACGCTTGAATGGACCGTGCCGTCGCCGGCCCCGTTCCACACATTCGAGACTCCGCCCCACATATTCGGCGACGAGGATGCGCACGCGCCGGCGATCGCGGGGCGCGGGAGCATGGCGTGAGTGCTCCAGGCGATCGCGACGGAACTACGGTCTCGGTCGGAGGCCGCACGGCGCGCAACAATCGACTCATGGGCTTTGGCGGCCTGACGCTCGCAGTGACGATGATCGCGCTCACCTACGGCGCGGCGCCATTTTACTCCGCCTTCTGCCGCGCCACCGGCTACGAGGGCACGCCCCAGCGCGTGAGCGCCAACGCGGATGCGCAAGGCCATCGGATTCTGCGGGTCGGGTTCGACGCCAATGTCGCGCCCGGCTTGGACTGGAGCTTCGAGCCGGAGGTCGAGTCCGTCCGCTTGCGCACCGGCCAGACCGCGACCGTCTATTTCCGCGTCCGCAACCGCCTCGACACCCCAGCCGTGGCCCGCGCCACCTTCAACGTGACGCCTGAAGTTTCCGGTGGATATTTCGATAAGATTTCGTGCTTCTGCTTCACCGAGCAGCATCTCGGCCCGCACGAGAGCGCGGAATGGCCGGTGGTGTTCTTCCTCAATCCGGATCTCGAGGCTGACCCGTCGATGGCGAGGGTCGATTCGATCACTCTGTCCTACACTCTCTTCGCTCCGCCGTCCGAGCGGCCGGCGCCGGCGCGTTCGGCCGATCGCGCCGGGCCGGCCGGGTGACCACCAAAGGGAAATGACAATGACCGACGCGACCGACACGTCGATTCCTGACCGGCCGGGTTTTCATCTTGTCGAGCCCAGCGCCTGGCCGATCGTCGGCGCGGCATTCGCGTTTCTTTCGGCGTTCGGCCTCATCTTCTATATGCACGACCTCACGATAGCCGGGACGCGGGTCGGGCCGGGGCTTTTGGCCATCGGGATCGCGGGCATCCTGTTCACCATGGCCGGCTGGTGGCGCGACGTCGTCGCGGAGGCGCAGCACGGCTACCACAACGTGCTCGTGCGCTATGGCCTGACCCTGGGCATGATCCTGTTCATCGCCTCCGAGGTGATGTTCTTCGTCGCCTGGTTCTGGGCGTTCTTCTGGGGCGCGCTTTATCCTGCCGACCCCCAGGTTTACGGCCGGCTCGACTTCACCGGCGGGATCTGGCCGCCGAAGGGCACGGAGGTGATCAATCCGCTCGCGTTGCCGCTGATGAACACGTTCGTGCTCTTGACCTCGAGTTTTGCCGTCAACGTCGCCCACGACGAATTGCGCGAAGGCGACCGGCGGAAATTCAAGGGTTTCCTCGCGCTTGGGATCGCGCTTGGCGCGCTGTTCGTGTTCACCCAGGCGTACGAATACATCCACGCGCCGTTCAGCTTCAAGAACTCGATCTACGGCGCGACCTTCTTCATGGCCACCGGCTTTCACGGGGCCCACGTCATCATCGGCGTCATATTCCTGTTCGTCTGTCTGGTGCGCGCCTTGATCGGCCAATTCACGCCGCGCCACCACCTCGGATTCCAGTTCGCCGCCTGGTACTGGCATTTCGTCGATGTCGTCTGGATATTCCTGTTCAGCTGCATCTACATCTGGGGGTCCTGGGGCGCGGCGATTGAAGGCGCGACGGGGTAGGGGCCGCGCCTGGAACGGAACGGACTGCATCGTCTTTCCGCCACGGAGCCTCGGATGACCGAGCCGCTCGAGAACGTTCGAGTCGGCATGACTGGCCGCAACGAGGTCGTGGTCACGCGCGAACTGACCGTCGGCGCCCATGTCGACGGCATGCCGTTCGTCTATGGCACCCCGATGATGATCCTGGCGATGGAGATCGCCTCCGGTCAGGCGGTGGCGGGGCATTTGCCGCCCGGCTGGGCGACTGTCGGCAGCGAGGTCAATGTCCGCCATCTCGCGCCGACGCCGATGGGGCGCACGGTCGTGGCGACCGCCCGGGTGATCGAGGTTTCCGGCCGCAGCATTCTGTTCGCGGTCGAGGCGCATGACGGGGCGCGGATGATCGGCGAGGGCTCGCACCGTCGCGGGGCGGTCAATCTCGACAGTTTCGCCAAGCGCTTCGGCGCCGGCTGAGCCGGCGCGCGTCGATTGGACGGAAGGCGATCTTGTCGACAACGGCTCGCAACGGGCCTCGACAATCTGCTATGATGCGCGAAGGGGGGAAGCGCTTCCTGAGAGAGGAGCGGCTGATGTTGGAACGCGTCCAGGATGCGCCGGCGCACGCGCTCGCCATGCGCGCGAGCGGCACCGTCACAGCGCAGGATGTCGAAGCGGCGATCGACGCGGCGCTCGGCCAATCCGAGGCGGCGACCGGCCTCGTCATCGTCATCGATCCGGATTTCGATGGCTATTTCGCCGAACTTGCGCGTGGGCTGACGAACGCTTCGCTGGCCCATAGGTCGCTGGTCAGGCTCGCGGTCGTCACCGACCCGGAACGGATGGATGAAGCCAGACTGAGCGGCTTCGACGCCTCGCCGGTCCCGGTGCGGTTGTTGGCCGGGGCCGACGAGAAAGGCGCGCTGAACTGGGCCGCGGCGGCCCGGCGCGGGGAATAGGCCCGCCGCCTCTCCGACCTACCTCCGCCCAAGACCGCCAAGGGCGATCATTCGCATCGGATCAGTCCATCCGCGTCGCGAGCTTGAGTCTGTCCATGCCGGTCGGCTGCTCGTGCGAGCCGAACGCAAACGTCACCGATTCGATCGTGCCGGTGAACGGAAACAGGCCCTTTTTGGCGTAGTCGTCGCATACGGGCGACACGCAATCCATGCCGACGTCCATCGTTTCGGTGCCGCAGCGCATGGGAATCTGCACATCGATGCGGCCTTCGGCGACCTGCTTGCCGTCGATGGACAGCGCGACCTTCGCCGGGCTGCCAGGCTTCGGCGCTTCGGGCGTGAACGCGAGTTCGATCGTGTGCTTGCCCGGCGACAGCTTGTCGGGAGAGGTCACGTCATAACGCTTGAAGGCGAAGAAGTTGTAGTGGAACCTCACCTTTCCGTCCCACAGGAAGAGCGAGAAGCCCGCAGCGTCGCCGCCAACTGCGAAGATGACGCCCTCGGCGCCCTCCTTCGGGATCTCGATCGGCGCCGTAAGCGTAAACGGCACGCCGACGAGCTTGGGTCCGCTGCCTTCCGGCAACCGCGTCATGCCTGGATAGAACGTCACTTTGTCACGGCCTGTGAAGAAGCCTGGCCTCAAAGTTACGTCCATCCGCTCCGCGAACCGGTCGTCGAGGGGCAGCACATTGTATTTGGCTGCTTCCGCCATGAAGAGGTCCTGCAGCTCGCGCAATTTCGCCGGCTCCTCTTCGGCGAGATCGACGGCCTGACTGAAGTCCTCCTCGAGGTGGTAGAGTTCCCATTTGTCGTGGTCGAAGCCGGGCGTCGCGCCGCCTGTTTCCCAAGGGAGCCGTCCGTGGCGGCACGAGGCCATCCAGCCGTTGGCGTACATGCCCCGGTTGCCCAGCATTTCGAAATATTGATGCGTCCGCCGGCTCGGCGCGGTCGCATTGGCCCGATCGAACGTATAGGCGAAACTCGTCCCCTCGATCGGCCGCTGGATATAGCCGTTCACGACCGAGGGCTCGGCGATGCCGACGACTTCCATCAGCGTCGGCATGAGGTCGATGCAGTGGTGGAACTGCGTGCGAACCTTGCCGTGATCCTTGATGCCCTTCGGCCATGAGACGATCATCCCGTTGCGCGTCCCGCCGAAATGCGACGCCACCTGCTTCGTCCACTGGAACGGCGTGTCGCCCGCCCAGGCCCATCCGACCGCATAGTGGGGCGATGTTCCGGGCAGGCCCCAGCGGTCGGTGAAGCCGATGGCCTGCTCGATCGACGGCTGCATCCCGTTCAGGCTCATGATCTCGTTCGGCGTGCCGACGAGGGAGCCTTCGGCGCTCGACCCATTGTCGCCCATGATGTAGATGACCAGCGTGTTGTCGAGCTCGCCCAGCTTTTCGATCGTATCGACGACGCGCCCGACCTCGTAGTCCGCGTGCTCGAGAAAATCGGCGTAGTTTTCAGCCTGAAGCGCGAACAGCTTGCGGTGCTCCTCAGGCTGGCTGTCCCACGACGGAATCTGCTCCGGGCGCTCGGTCAGCTTGCTGCCGGCGGGAATGACGCCCGCTTTGAGCTGGTTGTCATGGACGGTCTCGCGATACTTGTCCCAGCCCATGTCGAACCGCCCCGCGTTCTTGCCGCGCCAGTCGAGCGGCGGCTGATGCGGAGCGTGCGCCGCCCCCATTGACAAATAGGCCATGAACGGCCGGTCGGGCGCGATGGCTTTTTGCTGATGCACCCAGCCGATGCACTCGTCGGCGAGATCGCGCGTCAGCTGGTAGCCTTCTTCCGGCGTTTTCGGCGGCTCGACCGGCGTCGTGTTGCGGATCAAGGAGGGGAAGAACTGGTCGGTCTCGCCGCCGATGAAGCCATAGAAATAGTCGAAGCCCTGATTGGTCGGCCAGTTGTCGAACGGACCCGCTGGGCTCGTCTGGTTATCGGGCACGTTGTGGTTCTTGCCGAACCACGCGCATGCGTAGCCCGATTGCTTGAGAAGCTCGGCGAAGGTGGCGCAACCTTTGGGAATAATGCCGCAATAGCCCGGATAACCCGTCGCCATCTCCTGGATGACGCCGGTCGCGACGGAATGGTGGTTGCGCCCGGTCAGCATGGCGGCGCGCGTCGGCGAGCACAGCGCAGTCGTATGGAACTGGTTGTAGAGGAGGCCGCGCTTGAACAGCTTCTCAGCCGTCGGCGAACGGACGAGGCCGCCGGTCACGCTCATCCAGCCGAAGCCGACATCGTCGAGGAGAACGAGCAGGATGTTGGGCGAGCCTTTGGGGGCTTGCCTGTTCGGCGGGAAGTCGGGCGTCGACTCCGTCGCGTACATCTCGATCTTGGCGTTCGGAAACTTCCATTCCGGTTCGGGCAAGTGATTGCGGTCAAGATGGACGGGATATGCGGGGTCCTTCTCATTCGCCATTACGCGTTCCTCCGTTGCCGGATCACCATTCGCCAGCGGCCGCTGCTTCGTCCTCTAGGGCCTGCGTCGCGGCCAAGTCAACGCGATGGAATGCACGTTCCGGATCGCGGAAGCACTCGTCCGCGTCGCCAAACGCCATCGAAACCACGACGTCAGCCCCGCGCGGGCGCGGCGCATCAGGGCTTCAGCCGCCATCCGGTGCGGAATATGAAGACCAATGCCGCGAGGCACGCAGCGATGAACAACATCGTAAAGCCGAGGCTGGCGGCGACGCTGACGTCGCCTTTGCCGTAGAAGCTCCAGCGGAAGCCGCTGACCAGGTAGACCACGGGATTGAACAGGCTCACGGACCGCCAGAACGGCGGCAGCATGTCGATCGAATAGAAGGCGCCGCCGAGGAAGGTCAGCGGCGTGACGAGGAGCGCCGGGATGATCGCCAGCTGCTCGAAATTTTTCGCCCAGATCCCGATGATGAAGCCGAACAGGCTGAACGCGACCGAGGTCAGGATCAGGAAGGCGACCATCCAGAGCGGGTGTTCGATCCGCACCGGCACGAACAGCGTCGCTGTCGCCAGGATGACGAGCCCAATGCCGACCGACTTGGTCGCCGCCGCGCCGACATAGGCTGAGACTGCCTCGAGCGAGGACATCGGCGCCGAGAGAAGCTCGAAAATCGTGCCGGTGAATTTGGGAAAGTAGATGCCGATCGCAGCGTTGGAGATGCTCTGCGTCAGAAGCGTCAACATGATGAGTCCCGGCACGATGAACGCGCCATAGCTCACCCCGCCGACCATGTTGATGCGCGAGCCGATCGCCGCCCCGAACACGACGAAATAGAGCGCGGTGGTGATCACCGGCGTCGCCACGCTCTGCCAGATCGTGCGCTGCGTCCGCCGAAGCTCGTAGCGGTAGATCGCCCAGACGCCGTCGAGATTGATCGCCCCCGAATGTTTCACGCCGCCCGCCCCACAAGATCGACGAAAATGTCCTCGAGCGTCGTCGTCGTGGTGTCGAGATCCTTGAAGTCGACGCCGATCTCGCCGAGCCGACGCAGAAGCGTGGGCACGCCGGTGTCCTCGGCCGAGGCGTCGAAGCGGTAGGAAAGCCGCCGGCCGCCGTCCTCGAGCTCGAGCGGCCAGCCGGCGAGCTCCTTTGGCAGCGCCGGCAGCGGCTCCTGCAGCGCCAGCGTCAGGCGGCGCTTGCCGAGTTTGCGCATCAGCGCCGCCTTCTCTTCGACCAGCACGATCCGGCCGTGGTTGATGACGCCGACCCGGTCCGCCATCTCCTCGGCCTCCTCGATGTAGTGGGTGGTCAGTATGACGGTGACGCCCTCCGCGCGCAGCCGCCGGACCAGCGCCCACATGTCGCGGCGCAGGTTGACGTCGACACCGGCGGTCGGCTCGTCGAGAAACAGCACGTCGGGCTCGTGGCTCAGCGCCTTGGCGATCATCGTCCGGCGCTTCATGCCGCCCGACAATTCGACGATTCGCGTGTCGCGCTTGTCCCACAGCGAAAGATCGCGGAGCAGCCGCTCGATATATGCTGGATCGGCCGCGCGCCCGAACAGCCTGCGGCTGTAGCTGACCGAGTTCAGGACGGTCGAGAAAATATCGAGCGCGATCTCCTGCGGCACCAGGCCGACGATCCGCCGGGCGGCGCGATAGTCGCGCACGATATCATGGCCGTCGATGAGAATCCGGCCCGCCGTCATCGACACCGTGCCGCAGATGACGCCGATCAGCGTCGTCTTGCCGGCGCCGTTCGGGCCGAGGAGGGCGAAAATCTCGCCTTTGGCGATCTCGAGGTCGACCGCGTCCAGGGCGACCAAGCCCGATTTATAGCGCTTGGTCACGGCGGCGACGGATATCATCGGCGGCATCGCCGCTCCTCCCCTCATAAAGGCGCGCTCGATCGGCGAGCCTTCGGCGCCGGACGACGGCGGGGCGAGGCGCGCGAGCCGCACGCCCGCGAACGCGCTCGGCCGCAAACTCAACATGTAGGGGAAGAGGCGCGGCGCGTCACCCTCCCGGCGCAAGCCGGCCTTCGAGGGAGACTTTGTCGTTTCCGACTGCGGCTCGAGCGCCCGCGCCGATCAGAGCGCTTGCCGCGCCGTCGTCCCCGCGCCGAACGCAGGCCGGCGCCGGATCAACGTCATAAGAAAGCGGCCGTCGGAAATCAGAAGTCCATCGGCACGAAGAAGCAGTAGACCCCGGATTGGCTGCCGCCGCCGTCGTCCCGATAGAAGATCCAATAATCTCCGTCCAGGCTTGGCAGGGCCTGTCCGACGGGTATGCGACGAACGTATCCGTCGACCGAATAAAACTCGTCGGAGATCCGATGGACCTGGTCGGGGCGAAGGTGATGGGCGTCCGCCGGGCCGCAGCACGAGGCTTTCACCCAGTCCGGGACGGGTTTTCCGTCCGACCAATAGTCATGAGCCTCCGCGCCGCTGGCGGAGAGCGCGAATAACAGTACCGCGATTCGAGCAATCATCCCAGTTCCCTTTGCGGGTTGCTAAGTTGGAATCATGCCGAACCTTGGGAGTCTTCCTCCTTTCAACTCAAGTCTACGCTGTACCAATCTGCCGGAGCAAGACTCATGCCGCCGACCCGACTCACCCGATTCGCTATCCTGCCGCCGGACTGTTCGAATTGGCAAGCGTCAGGGCGAGATCACGACAAATATGATCGGCGACCCCAAGGGTTCCCAACGTAACTTGCGCGAAGCTGAATCGGTTCCACGAGTTCATCGCCGATCGCTTTGGCTGCGAATCATTCATGCTATCTTCGCGCGGCGGCGATAAGATGGCGCGAAATTGAGCAGCGTCAATATGGCGCGATTTTGGGCAAGACCCTCGGAAAGTTCGTCGATCATCGCCGCCTGTTCCCGCTCGACAAGGGTGGGGAGCGGGATGGCCTTAGCCATGATGCGCCGTCCTTCATCGGGAGCCGCTGCCCGAGAACGAGGCCTCGGCCTGCGACCACAATGGCCGGAGCCGGTAAGCCGCTCAATTGGCCGCAAGGTTTCGCCGCTAGATCGAATGGATTGATCGTCCATACCTAGGTGTGAGACACGACCGCAATCCAAGCTGCTTCCGTTCGACCCCGCGCATGAATCGCCGCGCCTTGAAGGCGGTTGCCGGGCTTGCGAAAAGTCGCGCTCGGCCGCCTTTCTCATTTTCCGATTGCACACAACTTCGTGATGATTGACTTTTAGCCAAAAATTTACCATAATTGTAAATCGGTGACGGTCTTGAATAACAGGCGGCCTCGCGGCCGGTGCGGCCTTTGGAGCAGGGGTGCGAAGCAAGGGCGTTGGCGCCTGAGGTCGAAGCCCGCTGGCGACGGCTTACTCCGCTGATTAAGCTTTTCCTTCCAAGGCCGCCTCCGGGCGGCCTTTTTTGATCGGAAGCGCCACGACAATCGGAATGGC
>JBAUXQ010000812.1:0-2389 GCA_049584355.1 Roseiarcus sp.
GCCTTGATCCGCTTCTGGCTGGCCGGGCGGTTCAGGGCGGCGAGGAATGCCTCCCATTCGGGCCGAATTTCCGCATCCGATGGCAGGCTCGCGACATCGACCAGACGCTTGGTCTCGGCAATCGCCAGTTTGTCGAACGAAGCGATCCGCATCGCCATAGCATCGACGAAACCGTCGAGCTCGGCGTCAGGAAGGGCGCGATTGACGTAGCCGTAGAGCTCGGCGAGCTCGGCATTGATGTCGTCTGCGGCCAACAGCACTTCCTGGGCCCGGCCGCGGCCGATCAGGCGCGGCAGTCGCGCCATCGGGCCGCCACCCGGCGCCAGGTCCGCGCCGGCCTCCCAGCCGCCTATATTTGCCGATGGGATCGCGGCGTGGTTGCGAGCATGATTGCTTTCCTGGGCGCTGTCTCCGGTAAGGTCATCAAGATTGGAAGGACACAGACACCGACCACGGCAATCATGGCGCCGGGGACAAGTGTCCAACCGGTTCGCTCTGTCAGGACCTGGGCGACATAGGGGGTGAGGCCGCCGAAGATGGCGGTGGCGGTGGTCGCCCCCAAGGCTAAACCGCTGATGCGGCCTTCGCCCGGGAATTGTTCAGCGGCCGTTATCGCCCCGACCGCGCTGACCCCGCCGGCGACACAGGCGAGAATGACGATCCCCAACAACGCGTATGACGGCGAGCCCCCAGCCATCAGATAAAACAAGACGATGGGCAAGATCGCGCTACATGCGCTGAGAAAGATCAGGACGGGTTTCCGACCTACCCTGTCGGACAATGCTCCGGTAAACGGCGTGACCAGGATAACGACGAACGCGGCGATGGTGGATAGCCGGAGCGAATCGCCTTCACCCAGTTTTCCGGCGGAGGTCAGGAATGCGGGCACGTAAGTGATCCCGATGTAATATGTGATCGACCCCAACGCGGAGATAGCGAACGCTCGCAAGATGCCGGCGCGATAATTGGTGAGCGCGTAGAGCAGCGGGCTCAAAGGCACTGTCCCCCTTGCCCGCTGGTCGTCGAAGTCCGGTGATTCCTGCATTGTCGTACGGGCAATGCCCACACTCGCCGCCAGGACAGCGCCGACGAGAAAAGGGATGCGCCATCCCCACGAGTCTAAATTTTCTGGACTCATCGAATTGACGGTCAGCAGAGAAACGCCGACAGCGAAGAGTCCGCCGATTTCACTGGACGCGGAAGCCATGGACGCGATCAAGCCACGCCTGTTGGGAGGCGCTCCTTCCAGCAAGTACGCAACAATCGCGCTGTACTCGCCTCCGACCGAAAATCCCATGATGCAGCGGAGAAGAAAAAGCAGCCAGCCGGCGACAGCGCCTGCTTGAGCATGGGTTGGCAGCAAGGCGGTGCCGAACATCGCTATCGTCATGATTGCTACAGACAGCAGTATCGTTCGGCGCCGCCCAAACCTGTCGCCGATGTGCCCAAAAACCATGCCGCCGAGCGGACGCAATAGATAGGCAATTGCAAACGTAGCCAGGGTGGTGATCAGCGCGGTTTCGCCGCCGCCGAAAAATACCCGCGAAAGTATTGTGGCAAAGTAGAGGTACAGTGTGAAGTCATACCATTCCACAACCGTCGAGAACGCCGCGACTGCGATTGACGCGCTGGACACGCCCCCTTCGGTCGGCGAGCGTTGATCATCTGTCTTCCCAACTCTCAATGGGCTCCGGTTCCTCTGCGTGCGAGCGACATGCCCCAATCGGCCTCGCCCCGCCCGCATTTCACCGCATCCGCTCGACCCATTGAGCCCGTGAAGGCCCCGGCTCAAACGCATCGCCGAAGTATTGGGTCTCGCGGGCTACCTTCCCATCTTTGAACTCCATGATGCTCACCGTGAAAGACGGTCGCCCGTCGTAGGTGAGGACGAATTCGGTGATCCAGAGGTCGCCCACGCCGAGGATGCGGCGCACCGTGAAGCGCTTCATGTTCGGCTGTGCTGTGCGAGACGCCTGAATATTGCGCCGGCCGCGAATACGCTCGCCCGACTGCGGATACTCGAGCACTGCGTCCTCTTGGTATATCAGGTGCTCCGCCTCGAAGTCGTTCGCGTCGGACGCAGCCCAGTGGAGATCCAAAGCCGCTCGAATCTCCCGGTCTTCCATCTCAATTTTCCCTTGCGTCATCGGGGCGCCCCACTGTTACAAGTCACCCTGACGGGACCCGGCATACCGATGTAAGAGTGGGTAACGGCTGGCGCGCCCGGTAACATAGCACAAGGTTCCGCTGTTAAGGCCAGGCGGTGATCCGTCCAAGGCTTCCCGGGTCTATTTGCCGATTGCATCGTCGCTGGGGCGCAAGGTGATGGCGCGATTGCTTTCAGTCAATGTGGGCCTGCCACGCGACGTGGCGTGGCGTGGCAAAACCG
>JBAUXQ010000813.1:0-2332 GCA_049584355.1 Roseiarcus sp.
ATCTGGCCCGATTTCGGATCGCGGAAGCGCTCGGCGGTCAAGGTCCAGCCATGTCCGGGCGGGGCGTCGAGAGGCTGGCGTTTGTAGCCGCCGCTGCGGAAGAGGAACCAGATCAGAACGAGCGCGATGAATATCGCGATCGGGAAGAAAAAACCGATCATGGAATGGGTTCGATCACCGCCGCCGTGCCGTAGGCGACGATTTCGCTCATCGTATTGCCGATCTCGGCGCTGTCGTAGCGCATCATCAGGACGGCGTTGGCGCCCATCGCAGTCGCGTTCTGGAACAGCCGGTCGAGCGCGTGGCGGCGCGCCTCTTCGAGCAACTGCGTATATTCGTGAATCTCGCCGCCGACGATCGTTCGCAACCCCGCCATGATGTTGCCGCCGAGCCCGCGGCTGCGCACGACCACGCCGAAACATTGTCCGAGCGTCTGGACGGTGCGGTGGCCAGCGACGTTTTCGGTGGTGGCGACGATCATGGGCGACTCCGGCCGCTCCTGCCCTGAAGATTGGGCTTTGAGCGAGATTCGACCGCACCCTACGCCGAAAGTCTTATTTTCCGTCACCGAAGCCCGACCTCACCCGGCCGAAATGGCGGGCGAGGGCGACGGCCATGACGAGCGCGCCTAAGGCCACGAGCGACCATTCGGCGATGACGTCGCTTCCCTTCGGCGCAAAGGCGAAGAGCAGGGCGCAGCCGGCGGCAAGGTTCAGGAATCCCCAGAGGACATTGACCACGGGCGAGGATTCGCCCACGCCCGGAGGCGAGGCGAACGGGCTCTGAAACGGATGGCCGCAGATCCCCTGGACGAAATGCGGGACGCCATTGGCGAGCAGCAATCCGCTAACGAATTGCAGAAGGTAGATATACCAGGGGAGGCTCAGCATCGCGGCTCGCTTTCTTTGGAGATCGGAACCTCTAAGGATTCGGGCTCGGTCTCCGTGGTCCAGCGCGCGATCATCCTGGCGAGACTGGGGCCGATCAGGATCACTACCAATAGCCGTCCGACCTGCATCGCCATGACGAACGGAATGTCGACCGGCGACGATGCGGCGATGATCGCCACCGCATCGGCGCCGCCGGGACTGGTGGCGAGATAGGCGGTCAGCGCGTCCGTTCCCGCCGCCTCATGCAACGCAAACGCCAGACCTCCGCACATCGCGATCAGGGTGAAGATCGAGGCGAGGATCCGCGGCAATTGTTTTGCCGCGTAGAGCACGATTTCGCGCGTGAACCTAAGACCGATGGACCAGCCGACCAGGGCGTAGCAGATGGCCAGTAGCCACGGCGGCAGCGTGATCGGAAGAATGTGGCTCGCCGACAGAGGCGCGCCGACGAAAAGCGGCACAAGCAATGCGCCAGCCGGAATCCTGGACTTGACGCCGATCACGGCGCCGCCGACGGCCAGCGCGAGGGTTCCGAGGAAAGGCCCGGCCGCGAGAGGCGGAAACCAGTCGATCGCCGGCGCCGCGCCGCCCGAGGCCGACCACGCCCGGGCGACGATCGACGCCACCAATCCGACGCATGCGACGCGCAGATATTGCATGACGGCGACCAGCCTCATGTCGCCGCCGAAGGCGTCGGCCATCAGCACCATCGCGGTCGCCGCGCCGGGGGACGAGCCCCAGACCGCCGTCGTGCCCGGAAGCACCTTCCAGCGAGCGAGGGCGAAGCCGAGGCCGGCGGCGAAAAATATGACCGCGCCGATCAAGGTCAGGAACATCGGCCATTTCTGCAAGATCGTCAGCAAAATGTCGGGAGTGATGCTTCGCGCCACGAGGCAGCCGACAAAGCCTTGCGCGACGACGAAAGCCCAGGGCGGGATCCTGACGCGTCCCTCGACCCACGAAATCAGGATCGCTGCGGCGATGGCGCCGAGCAGCAGAGCCGCGGGCAGGCGCATCAGCTCGAAGGCCGAAACGCAGACCAGGGAAGCGGTCAGAAGCGCGCCCCATTGGAGCGCGGACGGCCTCTCTTTCAGGGTGAGACGCGGCATAGCGTCATCAGGCGGGGGAGAAAGTCAGCGCGTTATTCTCGGCTATGCGCGCGATCCGCGGAAAGATCCGGCGCATCGAATTGTCGTGGGCTTCAGGCGCGATGCTGCTCGTCGCGTCCTTGACGATGACGAGCTCGTAGCCGAGCTCCCACGCCTGCCGCGCGGTGGATTCGACGCCGAACTGCGTGGCGACGCCGCCAAGCGCGATTGTGCGCACCCCGCGTTCGCGGAGCCTGAGGTCGAGCTCGGGGACCGAAAATGCGCCCCAGGTCTTCTTGGTGATCTTGAGATCGCTCGGCTCGGCCAGGCCGGGCGCGAGATCGATGAAGCCCT
>JBAUXQ010000814.1:0-2895 GCA_049584355.1 Roseiarcus sp.
GCGAATGGTCGCCCGAGCAGGCGGGGGCGATCGACCAAGTCGGCCGCTGGCTCAAGCAAGGCGAGCCCCAGGTGTTTCGGCTGTTCGGCTATGCCGGGGTCGGCAAGACGACGCTCGCTCGCCACATCGCCGAAGGCGCGCGCGGCGACACGGCCTTCGCCGCCTTCACCGGCAAGGCGGCGCTGGTGATGCGCTCCAAGGGCTGCGCCGGCGCGACCACCATCCACGCGCTCATCTACCGGGCGAGCGAGGGCGCGGAAGGCTCGCCGACCTTCACCCTCAACGCCGACGGGCCCGCTTCCCGCGCCGGGCTCATCGTGATCGACGAATGCTCGATGGTCGACGCCGAGCTCGCGCGCGACCTACTCTCGTTCGGCAAGCCGATCCTGGTTCTTGGCGATCCGTTCCAATTGCCGCCGGTCAAGGGCGGCGGCTATTTCACCGACGGCGCGCCGGACGTGATGCTGACCCAGATTCATCGCCAGGCGCACGACAATCCGATCATCCGCCTGTCCGAGGTCGTGCGCTCGGGCGGCGAGCTCGAGGAAGGCGCCTATGGCGAGACCCGCGTCATCCGGCGCGCCGCCGTCGACCCGGCTGAGGTGCTCGGGGCCGATCAGGTGCTGGTCGGGACAAATCGGACGCGGCGCGCCTATAACCAGCGGATGCGCGACCTCAACGGCTTCAACGAGCCGCTGCCGGTCGCCGGGGACCGTCTGGTCTGCTTGCGCAACGATCGCACGAAAGGCCTCATCAACGGAGGCTTATGGCGGGTCGAGGCCCTCGGCGGAGTGAAAAAGGACTTCGTCAAGATGACCCTGCGCTCGGAGGACGAGGGCGCCCGAGCCGCCGTCAAGGTCGCCGTGCTGGCCGCATTCTTCGAGGGGAGGGAGGGCGAGCTCGCTTTTGCACTGAGACGCGAATCGGATGAGTTCGACTATGGCTATGCGCTCACCGTCCATAAGGCTCAGGGGTCGCAGTGGGACAACGTAATGCTGTTCGATGAAAGCTTCGCCTTCCGCGAGCATCGGGCGCGCTGGCTCTATACCGGCCTGACGCGGGCGGCGCGGCGGCTGACCGTGGTGAGGTGAGCGGGCGGGGCCATAAACACTGCCGTCCGAAAGACCATTGATGCCGGCGCCGCATTACCGGTAGGATTGCCGCTGCGGCGCCGGAGACATTCCCATGCATACTTTCATCCCGATGAGGGCGGCTGCCGCGTTCGCCGTGGTCACGATCTTTTTTTCGCTTGGTCTACAGGCCGCGCTCGCCAGCGCGCAAGCATCGTTCAGGTCGCCGGTCATGCGCGCCGGCTTCGTCCATAGCCACGGTCGAACGCTGGGCTGGCGCAACGCGGGCCGTCCATCGTGGACCTGGCGAAGCCAGAATCGCTGGAGCCGCAACGGCTGGTTCTCGAATCAGGGCGGGTTCTACGGCTCGGGCTTCTGGTTTTCGCCCTATGGATTCGCAAATGCGGCTGGCGGCGCCAGCGGTGACGCCCCGGTCATCGTGGTCGGCGGGCCGCTCAACGATTTTCCCGCCGCCGTGACCGAAAGCGCCGACCGGAACTCCGAAAGCGGCTGCGTGCTCCATAAGCTCATTTACGACGAGAGCGGAAAATACGTCGGCGAGCGTCAAACTCCCGAATGTTGACCCAAGCCGACGCGGCCACGGGCCGTTTGCCCGTCGGGAGACGGGCTATGGGGAAGGAAACGAGGATTTCGGTCCGCGCAATAGCGACGAGCCATGTCATCTGACTCGGTCGTCATCGTCGGCGCCGGCCACGCGGGGGTTCAGGCGGCGGTGAGCCTGCGCGAGGAGAAGTTCGACGGCGACGTGGTCCTTCTCTCGGCCGAGAAGGATGTGCCCTATCAGCGCCCGCCGCTGTCGAAGGCGTTTCTGAAGGGCGAGATGGACATCCACGGCCTGCCGCTCAGAGCCGAAGCCCACTTTCGCGACCAGCGCATCGACTTGAGACTCGGCGTCAGCGCAACGAGGATCGATCGCGCTGCGCGGCGGGTCGAGCTCAGCGACGGCGGCGCGGTCGGCTACGGGCATCTCATCCTCGCGACCGGCGCGCGGCAGCGTCGGCTCGACGTTCCTGGCGTCGATCTGCCGGGCGTATTTGCGCTCCGCGACATCGCCGATGCGACCGCGATCCGCGAGCGGCTCGGCCCCGGGCGCAAGGTCGTCATCATCGGGGCGGGGTTCATCGGCCTCGAAATCGCGGCGACCGCGACCAGCGTCGGCGCCGAGGCGACGATCGTCGAGATCGCGCGACCGATGGGACGCGCAGTCTCGCCGATCATGTCGGATTTTTTCCTAGATGCCCACGCCGCCTTCGGCGCGCGGTTCCGGCTCGGGGTCGGCGTCGCCGCGATCAAGGGCCGCGAGCGCGCCGAAACGGTCGTCCTCACCGACGGCGAGGGCTTGAGCGCGGACATGGTTGTCGTCGGCGTCGGCGTCGTCGCCGAGGACTCGCTCGCGCGAGCGTGCGGCCTCGAATGCGCGAATGGAATCGTGGTCGACGAATACCTGCGGACGTCTGACCCTGCGATCTCGGCGATCGGCGACTGCGCCGACTTTCCAAATGCCGCGCTCGGCTTCCGCACCCGACTCGAGTCGGTGCAGAACGCGGTCGATCAGGGACGCTCAGTCGCCGCCCGCCTCGCCGGCAAGCCTGCTCCATATGATGCGCTGGCCTGGTTCTGGAGCGACCAGCAGGACTTGAAGCTGATGATCGCGGGCTTGTCGCACGGCGTCGACCGATGGGTCGTACGCGGCGATCCGGCGACGCGGGCGTTCTCGACCTTCGGCTTTCGCGACGGCAAGCTCGCGGTCGTCGAGTCGGTCAACCGCGCCGGTGACCACGCCGCCGCCAAACGCATCATCGGC
>JBAUXQ010000815.1:0-13683 GCA_049584355.1 Roseiarcus sp.
CGACAAGGCGCTCGCCGGGGCGTTGCTGGCGGCGGCTCTCGCGCTCGCCGAAGCGTGGGGCGGTCTGACGCTCGCCTTCTACACCGACTGGCCGACCAGCTTCTGGATGACCGCCCTCTCCGGTCTCGTCTACCTCGCGAGCCTCGCCGCGCGGTTCAGGTCGCGGCGAGGCATCGCATACGGCTAGTGCGACAGGAACTTGAACGGCTCGGCCGGGACGAATTTATCGGAGACTTCGCCCGACAGGATGGGTCGCTCGCTCAGGTCGAGCCTGGCGGGCGCTGAGCCTGGTTCGAGCTTGAGCTTCTTGAGGTCGACCCAGAAGATCGATGGGTTGTACGAGGACTCGAAAAAGTAGCGCCCGGCGCCGGTATCGGACACCGTCCGCCAGATGGTCGCCGCGATGTTCGGCTTCTCCGGGTCGGCGAGGCCAAGCGGAACCGAGATCGAGCGGATCAGCGAAAAGGCGGTCGCAACCGCGAGCCTTGGATCCTTCACCTTCGGCGCCGCGTTGAGGCTCCAGCTCATCCGAACGAAGCGGTCGGCGGAGCCGATCGTCCCGGGCTGGAAGTTGAGGCCATTGACGCCCTTCCAATAGGTGTTGATCGCCAGTTGCTGGTCGAAGGTCGGAGAGTTGGTCATCACCGTGTATTTGCGGTCGTGATGGACGACGAGCTTGCCGCCGATATATTCGAAGATCGCGCTATCGCCCGAGGCGTCTGCGAGCGCGAGGTGGCCGCCGGCCTTCTTTCCACCGGGAAGATCGGGCGCGACAATGGCGAACGGGTCCTTGCTCAGCGCATCGACCGCCTCCGCGACTGTGCTGAAATTGTCGAGCGCATATTGGGTCCAGGCGCCCACCGAGAGCAAAGGCTTTCCCGAAGCCTTGGCGTCTCCGTAGTCGCTTTCGACAAGGTAGAGCGCATTGGCGACCAGGCCAGCGTCGTTCATCCCGTCGACGGTGGCGATATTATAGAACGAAGAGATCACCGAGCCATATTTCGATGTCCATTCGACGGAGCCGGGGCCCGCGCCGCCGTCGCGCTTGAGGCCTCTCGGGAACGACCAGAGGTCGGTGCCCGGGTCCTCCGCCCAGTCCATGGAGCGACCGACAATATAGGTGTTCGCGCCTGTCTCATAAATGAAACGGGTGCACGCCAGCGCATAGGAACTCATGACCCCGATCGCCGCGAACGCGACGAGGCCGACCAGACGCTTGATCCTCAATGTTCTCTCCTCCCGGGTGTGTCCAAATCCGGCCGTTCTCTACCCGGCCGACCGTGCAGACCGCGCGCTAGGCGCCGATGTCCTTAAGCTTGATCGGTTCGACTGCATAGGGATCGTCATCGAGCACGGTGAAATTGGCGATCTTGCCCGGCGCGACGGTGCCGATCCTGTCCTCCTGGCGGCTGGAATAGGCGCTCTCGATGGCGAGGGTGCGCAAGGCGTCATCGATGCTCACGCGCTGCTCCGGCGAGGCGAGCGTGAGCGGCGCGGCCGGCCCGATCGGCAGGTCCGAGTGGTCGGAGGGAGCAAGAGAAGCGCCCGCTGGCAGGGGCTCTTGCACAAAATCGTCGACACCCCATTTTTGCCGGCTGTGGCCTTCGGGCCACCCTCCGGCCTTGGGCCCGCCGAACGATCGTCGAGGCGCTTGTCCGGCGATCCTTCCCTGATAGGGTGCCAAATACCCTAAGCGCTTGAGGAGGAAGCGCTTCATGACTGTAGACGAGTCGATCAATTCGGGGCTAGGCGCAAACCGTTCGGCGATCGACGGCGTCGCCGCCCTGCGCCCGGCCGCGGCCGGTTCGGCCTTGTCCGTGGACCAGATCCTGGACGGGCTCGCGGAAGGGTTCTTCGCCCTCGACCCCAATTGGCGGTTCGTCGCCTTCAATCGCGCGGCCGAAGAGATGTTCGAGATCGCGCGGGAGCAGGTGCTCGGCAAGCTGCTTTGGGAGGTTTCGCCGGCGATTCTCGGGACGGAATTCGATCGCCGTTATCGGCTGGCGATGTCGAACCGCGAAGAACAGCAATTCGAAAGCTATACGATCCGGCGGCCGGATCGCTATCACGAGGTCCGCGCTTTTCCGCTGGGTGAAGGGATCGGAGTCGCATTCAAGGACGCGACCGATCGGCAGAATATTCTTGAGACGCTCCGTCGTCGCGAACTCGAGCTCGCGCGAGTTCAGGAGATCGGCGGCCTCGGCGGCATGAGGGTCGACCTCGCCGGCGCCTTCACCGGTTACCGGTCGCCCGAATATTTGCGCCTGCACGGCCTGCCGCCGGATGCGGGCGTCGAGACCCACGAGGATTGGGCGCGCCGCATCCATCCTGACGACCGGTCGCGGGCCGTTGAGCACTTTCTGCGCGTCGTCGCCGGCGGTGATACCCAGTACAAGTCAGAATACCGTATCATTCGCCCGAGCGACGGTGCAGTGCGCTGGATCCGCGCCGTCGGGGAAATTGAACGCGATGAAAACGCCGCGCCGATCGCCCTGGTCGGCGCGCATATGGATATCACCGACCGAAAACTCGCCGAGCAGGAAGCGCTGGAGAGCGAAGAGAAGCTCCGCGCGATCGCCGACGCCCTTCCAGTGCTCATCTCCTACGTCGATAAGGACCAGATTTTTCGCTTCGCCAACAAGGCGTACGAAACCTGGTTCGAACGCCCGTTGAGCGCCGTTCTTGGCCGGCCGGTGCACGAAGTCATGAGCCCGGCAATGTACGAGGCGCGGCGCCCCTATCTCGAGCGCGCGCTGGCCGGCGAGAGCGTGTCCTACGAAGTCGATTTTGTCCGTTCGACCGGCGCGTTGGCGACACAGGTCGTTCACGTCCCGCATCGCGACGCTTCGGGCCGCACCCTCGGCGTGTACGTCGTGGTCAGCGACATCTCCGAGCGAAAGATCGCCGAGCAAAAGATCGCCGAAAGCGAGGCGAGGTTCCGCTCCATAGCAAACAGCGCTCCGGTGCTGATCTGGGTAACCGGAGCCGAAGACAAAAGGGAATTCGTCAATCAGGCCTATCTCGACTTTCTCGGCCTGACTTATGCGGAGGCGCTCGATTTCGATTGGCGTCGAGCGCTTCATCCCGACGATCTTCCGCGAATCCTGGCAGAAGAGCCCGCTATCGAACCCTCGGTGCGGATTGTCACGGTCGAGGCTCGCTACCGTCGCAGCGACGGCGAGTGGCGGTGGCTCCGGTCGGAGTCGCAGCCAAGATGGGGCACGACAGGCGAACATGTCGGCTTCATCGGCGTGGCGCACGATGTCACCGAGGCGAAAAAGGCTCAACAGCAGCTGACGCAACTCAACGAGAGGTTGGAGAGGCGGGTCGACGAACGGACGGCGCAACTGGCCGCTACCGAGGCGCTCGTCGGCACGTTCTTCGAGCATTCGTCGGAGTGCCACGCCATCCTGGTCGAGGAGGATGGCGGATTCCGATACCAGGAGGTCAATCCGGCGACGCTTCGACTCTACGGAATGGGCAGAGACGAGATTGTCGGGCGCAGAACCGTGGATGTGCTTGGCCCGGAGATGGGCGCTGCGGTCGACCGGCATCTCGCGCAATGCCTTCGCGAGGGAGGCAGCCGCCACTACGAAAGACGGCAGGGCGCCGGCGTGGTCGAAGCGGTCGCGACCGCGGTTCCGTCGCGCGAGGGCGAAGCGCGGCGCGTGATCGTGAGCGCTCGCGACGTCACCGAGCGAAGGCGCCTCGAAGACCACTTGCGTCAATCGCAAAAAATGGAGGCGCTTGGCCAACTCACTGGTGGAGTGGCTCACGATTTCAACAACATGTTGACATTGGTGCTCGGCGGCCTCGACGCCATCGACCGTCAGCTCGGCGGTCTGCCGGATGCTCCGGCGACCGCGCGAATCGCGCGCGCCAAGGATATGGCGCTTCAGGGCGTGCAGCGCGCGCAGGCGCTGACCGGCCGGTTGCTCGCCTTTTCACGCCAACAGGCGCTCGCGCCGCAGGCCGTCAACGCCAATACGCTGGTTGGCGGCATCTGCGATTTGCTGCAACGAACGCTCGGCGAGCAGATCGCACTGCAGACGAACCTTGCCGAGGGGCTTTGGAACGCCTTCGTCGATCCCAATCAGCTTGAGAATGCGCTCATCAACCTGGCGCTCAACGCCAGGGACGCCATGCCGCGCGGCGGCAAGCTGGTTATTGAAACGGCAAATCGCTTTCTCGACGCCGCCACCATCGGCTCGCTGCCGGAACGGATCGAGCCGGGCGAGTACGTCATGGTCGCGGTTTCGGACACCGGCGGCGGCATGGATGAAGACACGCGCAAGCGTGCGTTTGATCCCTTCTTTACGACCAAGGAGATCGGCAAAGGCACCGGCCTCGGCCTGAGTCAGGTTTACGGCTTCACCCGCCAATCCTCCGGGCAGGTTCAGATCGAAAGCGCGTTGGGCAAAGGGACAGTCGTCAAGATCTTTCTTCCGCGTCAATCAGCGCGCCAGCGGACTTAAAAGAGGGCGACCCGAAGCCCTTGACCCGGGCCCGACCGGTTGGCGAACGTCCCCGCCGCGACCAACGCTGGCGGGCGGCGCGCGATCGGCGACTGCGCCCGGATATCCGTGCTAATGCCTTCGCCGCTATGGCGCCGATGGAGCCGCAATGCCCAGCCTTCGCCAGATCAGGCTCGCGACCGGCCTTGTTCTCTTCACCTATGTGACGCTGCATTTCGCCAATCACGCGCTCGGCAATATTTCGGTCGAAGCGATGGAGAACGGCGTTGTCGTTCAAAAGCTGATTTGGCGCTCGCCGCCGGGCACGGCGATCCTTTATCTGTCGCTCCTCACCCACATGAGCCTGGGCTTTTGGGCGCTTTTTGCGCGGCGCCGATTCCGCTGGACCCGGCTCGAGGCGACCCAACTCGCGCTCGGCCTTTCCATTCCATTCCTGTTGGCCGATCACGTGATCGGCTCCCGGTTGTCGTTTAGCCTGTTCGGGCTGGACAAAGGTTACGCGGAGGAACTGCTGAAGTTCTGGGTCCGCTCGCCGCTGAGCGGCGCCTTGCAGGCGGCGGCGTTGCTCATTGTCTGGATTCATGGCTGTCTCGGAATTCATTTCTGGCTCCGGCTCAAGCCGTTTTATCCGCGCGTCGCCGACCTTTTGCTATCGATAGCCGTCCTGCTGCCGGCGCTTGCGCTGTTAGGCTTCTATCAGGGCGGCAAGCAGACGCTGAAGTCTGTTCAAGACCCGGCCTGGCTGGCGGTCCACGCATCCGCCGAGCGGATCGGAACCGAGGCTCAGAACGCCGTTCTGGTCGACGATCGTACGCGTGTGCTTGTCGTCCTCACCGCGGCGCTTGCCGCCACACTCCTCGCCTGGAGCTTCCGCCGGTGGCGCGAGCATCGCGTCGGCTCGATCAGGTTGACCTATCCCGACCGAACGATTCGTGCGCCGCGCGGTTTCAGCGTGCTCGAGGCAAGTCTCATGAACAACATCCCCCACGCGCATGTATGCGGCGGACGCGGCCGCTGCTCCACCTGCCGCGTCCGGGTCATGAGCGACATCAGCGCGCTGCCCGCCGCAACCGCAGAGGAGCAAGCGGTGCTCGAACGAGTCCATGCGGAACCCGGCGTCAGACTCGCCTGCCAGCTTCGCCCGACCGCGGACATCGCCTTCGTGCCGATGCTGTCGCCGCACGCGACCACCGTCGACGCCTACCGAACCGGTTCGGCCTACTCGGGGGTCGAGCGCTATGTCGTCATCATGTTCGTCGACATGCGCGGATCGAGCCGGCTCGCCGAGGGGCGCCTGCCCTTCGACACAGTGTTCGTCATCAACCAGTTCCTCAACGCCGTGAGCAGCGCGGTTCTTGGCGCGGGCGGGGAGCCGAACCAGATCCTGGGCGACGGACTTCTGGCGCTATTCGGCATGGGCGCGCGGCCCGAAACCGCATGCCGGCAGGCGATCGTCGCCTGCGCTGCGATCGCCGCTAGGGTTGAGACGCTGAACAGCGCCCTCGCTCACGCGCTGCTCGAGCCGATCCGATTCGGCATCGGCATCCACGCCGGCATCACCATCGCCGGCAATATCGGTTACGAGCGCCATGCCCAGTTCACGGTGATCGGCGATGCGGTCAATGTCGCCGCGCGCCTCGAGGAAATGACCAAGGCGTTCGGCTGCGAAATCGTAATGTCCGAGGAGGTCTATGAACGCGCCGGCTTCGGCCCCGACGACCTGCCGGCGCACGATGTCGACCCGCGCGGCCGCGCGGGTCGGATGAAGGCGCGGAGCGTCGCCCGGGCGGCCGATCTCGCCGCGTTGCTCGACGCGCAGACGCCGGCGGCTTCATGAGCGGCGGCGAGGAGACCTATTCCACCGTCACTTGCGTCGTCACCGAATTGGCGATGAAGCAGATGTCGTGCGCCTG
Organism: Roseiarcus sp.; assembly: GCA_049584355.1. Classification (GTDB taxonomy): domain Bacteria; phylum Pseudomonadota; class Alphaproteobacteria; order Rhizobiales; family Beijerinckiaceae; genus Roseiarcus. Next base: position 6,389 of record JBAUXQ010000815.1, read on the forward strand.
GTGGTGCAGATGCTCCAGTTTCTCCTTGTCCGGAGCAGAGCCCGTCCACTCGATTCGCGGGTGCAACACGACCTTTGTCACCGCCATCCGTCCTGGAGCGATGTCCCCAGTCACCCCCTCCGCATGGTCGGCGTAGGCGGCGACCGCAAAGCCGGCCAATCGGGCGACGTGCAGGAACGACAGCATGTGGCAGCTCGACAGGGCGGCGACCAGCATTTCTTCCGGATCGACCGCGGCCTCCACCGCCCATTTGCCAACGACGTGGGGTGAAGCGGACGCAGGCACCGTCACGCCGCCGTCGAAGCTCAAATCATGCGCGCGGCTGAAACGCCCTTTGGCGACATCGTCGCCGTCCCTCAGCGTCCATCTTATATCTGCGGTATGGGTCGCCATCTGCTGCTCCTCGCGATGAGCCGTTGTCTAAAGCGCGGTGGGTATGTCTCATGCGTTCCTATGGATCGCCACGTCGCTTCGCTCCTCGCGATGACGATTCCACGGCATCGCAACGGAAGCTAGCGGCTCCATTGATCGCGCAACTTGCGGAGTCCGCGAGTGCTGTCAGCGCCCCACAATTCTGGCCCGGACCCGACGACCGGCGCAAGCGCGCGCTGGCGCACGCCGGCTCCATAGCCGGCGACCGGCGCCAGAACTGCGACCGGGCGGCCTCGCTTGGTGATAATCGTCACGCGGCCTTTCTCCGCCGCTTCCAGAAGTTCGGAAAGCCGATTGCGCGCCTCTTCCGCGCCTTTCCGCACCGTCATGTCCACGCCTCCACTGACTCCTCACGCCGTCGGCGGCTCGGTCGCGCCGGGTCCGAGCGAGCGCTGCACCATCACCGTATCCGTCCAGTGGCCGAATTTGTAGCCGACCGAGGGCAGATACCCGACCTGGCGGAAGCCGAACCCCTCGTGCAGTTTGAGCGAGGCGACGTTGGCGGCGTCGATATAGCCGATCATCTGGCGAAAGCCGGCCGCGGCGCAGGCGTCGATGAGCGCGGTCATCAGCCGGCGCCCGATCCCGGCGTGCAGCCGATCGCTGCGGACATAAATCGAATGCTTGATCGTATAGCGATAAGCGGGCCGCTTGCGGAACGGTACGGCGTAGGCGTAGCCGACCACCGTTCCCGCTTCCTCTGCGACCAGATGCGGCATTTTGCGCCGGTTCATCGACTTGCGGCGGCGCTTGAGGTCCTCGGCGTCGGGCGGTTCGAATTCGTTCTCCTCGACGCCTGGATCGACGCCGCGGCGGATGTGATGGAGATAGATGGCGAGCATCCCGGGCACATCGCCGTCGCGCGAGTTGCGGACTAAAATCCGAGGAAGGTCGGTCCGTTCGTCTGCTTCGCCCGGGGCGGCCCTGTTCGTCGTGTCCATGGGACGCCCTTTACGCGAAATCCCCTCCGCGCGGTACTCCCCGTCGTTCCCCCTCGCCCGACCGGCGCGGGCTAGCCCCGCCCGACCGATGTCGGATCGTTCCTGGGGCGGAGTTGACGACGCGCTGGCAAGGCCTGCGGACGGTTCAGGCGGGCGTCTCGCGAACCACGTAGGTATAAAATCGGATCGCCCCGGAAGCGTCGACCTCGCGATAGAGGCCCTGGATCTCGGCCTCGAAGCCCGGGAACACGTTGGCGCTCTTCTCGAACATCTTGAGATATTCGATCATTGGCTGCGCCCGCTCGGTCAGCCGTTCGCCGGGAACGATGGTCGCGATACCCGGCGGATAGACGACGAACAAGGTCGTCGCGATCCGGCCCTCCAGCGCCGCGAGCGGCAGGTAGTCAACATTGTTGCGCACCAGATGGCGCGCGGCCTCGCGCGGGGTCATGACCATATCCGGCAGATGCTTGGCGGCGAATTGGGCCCGCTGCAATTGGCTGACGCCGGCGTCGCGAAAAAAAGCGTGCATCTCGCCGCACAGATCTTTGAGTCGGCGCCCACGATAGCGCGCCGGCCGCTTGGCGACGAATTCAGGCATGACGTCCTCGAGCAGAACATTGTCGTCGTGCAGCCGCTTGAACGCCACAAGGGCCGAAACAAGAGTGCCCGCCTTGCTCGACTCGACTCCGGGGGTCAACAGAAAAAGCAGCGAGTTGAGATCGAACTTCTCCGCCACCACCCGGTTCTCGCGCAAATATTGCGCAACCACCGGCGCGGGCACGCCATGCGCCTCGTAAGCGCCGGTCGCGCGGTCGAAACCTGGCGTAAGAAGCGTGAGTTTGGCCGGATCGGTCATCGCGAAGCCCTGTTCGAGCGACGTGAAGCCGTGCCAGGACTCGCCCGGCGTCAGCGCCCAAAATCGGGGGTCGCGGGCGAGGAGATCGGTCGATACGTGCTCCCACGGAACTTCGTGGGTCGCCCCCTCGAGCGCCGCGTCGCGGATCGAGACCCGCTGCGGGACGAAGGGATCGAAGAACCAGCGCCGGGTCGGGTCCCTCTCCTTCTCCTCGAATTCGCGTCTGACCGCGCGGAGCTTCTTGCGCAATTCGATCCCAAGCCGGATGGTGTCATCCCATAAGACCTCGCCCGATCGCCCCTTCATCATCTGCGCGCCGACGTCGAGCGAGGCGAACAGCGGATAGAACGGCGAGGTCGAGGCGAACTGCATGAAGCCTTCGTTGAAGCGGCGATGCTCGACCCGCCGGCGCTGGCCCTTGATGTGCCGGTCGCGCATATGGATCTGCGACGCCTGCGAGAAGCTGGCCAGCTGCTTATGCGCCGACTGGGTGGCGATGACGCCGGGCGAAGCTTCGCCAAGGTTCCGAAGGCCCATCGCGAAACGGCGCTCATAGAGCGGGTGAAACTTCATGAAGCCCGCCCAGGCCTCATCGAACATGATGTATTCGCAAAGGCCGCCGATGCGCTCAACAATCCGCTCCGCGTCGTAGATCGTGCCGTCGTAGGTGCACTGCTCGATCACCGCGACCCGGAACGGCCGCTCGCGCTTCCACGCATCCGGATCCTTGATCAGCGGGTGGTCACGAATGCGCTCGCGGATCACCGTCTCGTCGAGTTCCTCGGGACGAATCGGACCAATGAGCCCATAGGCGTTGCGGTCGGTCGACAGATAGACCGGGATCCCGCCTCCCATCAGCAGCGCGCCCTGATGCGCCGCCTTGTGGTTGTTGCGGTCGAACAGCACCAGGTCGCCCTCGGCGATCAGGTTGGTCAGCACGATCTTGTTCGACGACGAGGTGCCGTTGAGCACGAAATAGGTTTTCTCGGCGCCGAAGATGGCGGCGGCCTCTTTCTGCGCCTGCAGAGCAGGCCCCTCATGGGTCAGGAGGTCGCCGAGCTCGAGGATCGAATTATCGAGGTCGTCGCGAAAGATCGCCTCGCCCAGATGCTCGACGAAGATGCGGCCGATCGGGCTGCGGCTGTAGAAGACGCCGCCGTTATGGCCCGGGCAAGTCCAGAGCTGGTTGCCTTCCTCCTGGTAGTCGACGAGCGCGCCGAAGAATGGGGTCTTGAGCGTGTCGGCATATTGCTTGAGGCGCGAGACGAGGTTGCGGGCGATGAATTCGGGCGTCTCCTCGGCCAGGAAGACGTAGCCATCGATGAAGTCGAGCACCTCGACCGGAATGTCCTCGAAGCGCTTGCGCCTGATGAGGACGACAATCGGCATGTCGAGGCCGCGCTTGCGCATCAGGTTGATGAGCGAGGCGGCCTTGCCCTCGATGCCTTTCTTGCCCCAGTCGACGACCATGCAGCCGATTGCTGCGTCGGTCTGCACGGCGATCTCGGCGTCTTCGACGCGGCGCGCCTTGATCACCTGAAAGCCGAGCCGTTCGATGGCGGCGATGATCTGGCTGACCCTGAGACCCTCGAGATCGTCGGCGTCGAACATCGGAGCCGAGAACAGAAAGGTCAGACGCTGGGAAAAATTCATCGTGTGTGGCCCGTCTTCGGCTGGGCGCCTTCTCGACGCCCTTTTGTCCCGGCGCTCGGTCGCGGCGGACGTCCCGAGCGGCTGCTTAAGACAGCATCCCCCGACAGAATCAAGTCCGGCCCAAAGCCAAGATCGCGCCGCGGGCCCCGCGCTTCGGCGAAGCCAAGATCGCCGGCTTCGAGCGCCCTTTCATTCCATTGTCATCGCAACCAACTACGCTTCCGCAGCGCATATTGGCGCTTAGCGCGATCGAGTGGGTTGCCGCCCGGCGGACGGCCTGCGACAGGCTACGATCGGTGATATAGCTATCTTCAGTTCAGGGATTGGACGTGAACGCCAAATCCGCCATCCGAAACAAGATTTGGGCCGAGCTCAATGTCGGCGACGCCGCAAGCCTCGAGCGACGCTGCTCGCCGGAAGATCTCCTCCTGTTCGCGCACGTCTCCGGCAACGTCAATCCGCTCACGCTTCCCGCGGCGGACAATCGCGAGCGAGACAGTCGGCAGATCGCGCCTTCGATGTGGGTCGGCTCGCTCATCTCAGCGGTGCTCGGCAACGTGCTTCCCGGCGCGGGAACGCTTTACCGCGCCCAAGGCCTGCGCTTCCCGCGCCGCGTTCATGTCGGCGACAGGCTCAAGGTCACCGTCGTCTGTCGTGAGAAGCGGGAAGAGCCCATCGCCCTGTTCGACACCCGCGTCGAGAACGAATACGGCCACACCGTCTGCGAGGGAACCGCGGAGGTCGACGCGCCGACCACTTCCCAACTGACCGAGGCGCGCGACCTGCCGGCGCTGATCGTGGATAGCGTCGATCATTTCGCGCCGCTGATCGCGCTTGCCGCGCAATTGCCGCCGCTCAAGACCGCCGTCGTTTGCCCCGAGGACCGCAATTCGCTCGGCGGCGCTCTGCTTTCGGCGCAACATGGTCTCATCGAGCCGATCCTGGTCGGCCACCCGGGCCGCATTCAGGCCGCGGCGAAAGAACTCGGCGCCGATATCTCGGCTCATACGCTCGTCGCCGTTTCCGATCCGCATGCAGCGGCGGCGCACGCGGTCGCCATGGTCAACGAGGGCTTGGCGCACGCGGTGATGAAGGGGGCGATCCACTCCGACGCGCTCCTGGCGCAGGTGGTGAAGAAGGACCGCGGGCTCAGAACGCACGTCCGCATAAGCCATGTGTTCGCCATGGACGTGCCCGCGCTCGATGAGCTTCTGTTCATTTCAGACGCCGCGATCAACATCGCGCCCGATCTCATGACGAAGGTCGACATCGTTCAAAACGCTGTCAACCTCGCTCACGCTTGCGGGATTCGAGAACCAAAGGTCGGCATTCTCTCGGCGGTCGAGACGATCAATCCGAACATTCCCTCCACCCTCGACGCAGCGGTGCTGTCGAAAATGGCCGATCGCGGCCAGATCCACGGCGCGGCGGTCGATGGGCCGCTGGCGATGGATAACGCGATGGATGTCGAGGCCGCTCGCACCAAGGGCATCGCCTCGCTGGTCGCCGGCCACGCCAATGTGCTGATCGTTCCGAATCTGGAAGCCGGAAATATCCTTGTGAAGGAACTCTCCTTCGTCGCGCGGGCGGAAGCGGCGGGACTGGTGCTTGGGGCCAAAGCACCGGTGATCCTGACGAGCCGGGCCGACAACGATCGCGCCCGGCTCGCTTCATGCGCGCTGGCGCAGCTTTACGAATGCTGGCGGCGCGAAGGCCGCGCGTTTGGCGATCAAGGAACGCTCGCCAAGGCGGCGGAGTGACGAATTTGGGTCCGGTGATACTGACTCTGAACGCCGGCTCGTCGTCGCTCAAATTCGCCGCCTTCGCCCTGGTCAACGGCGGCGAGCTTGAGCTCATCGCCTCGGGCCAGATCGAGGGCATCGGAGCGGCCGCCCAGGGCGACGTCAAAACGGCTACTGGCGAAAAAAGCCGGCTCACATTCTATCCGTCGGGCGCCCATGTCGACCATGAGGTGGCGATGAGCGCCATTCTCGGCTGGCTGCGGCAGGCCGGCTATGACTCCTCCGTCGCCGCAGTCGGTCACCGCGTCGTGCACGGCGGCCTGCACCTCGTCGAGCCGAAGCTGATCGACGAATCTGTGATCGCGACGCTGAAGGGGCTCATTCCGCTTGCGCCGCTGCACGAACCGCACAATCTCGCCGGAATCCTGGCGGCGATCAAGGCCTTCCCGTCGACGCCGCAGGTCGCCTGTTTCGACACCGCCTTCCATCGCAGCCATCCGTTTGTCGATGACACATTCGCGCTGCCGCGCTCCTATTACGACGAGGGCGTGCGCCGTTACGGCTTCCACGGACTTTCCTACGAGTTCATTACTCGAAAGCTGCGCAAAATCGCGCCGCAGGTCGCCCGCGAGGACGTCGTCATCGCCCATCTCGGCAACGGCGCCTCGATGTGCGCTGTCCATGACGGCCGAGCCGTCGCCACGACCATGGGCTTCACCGCGCTCGACGGCCTGTCGATGGGCACCCGCTGCGGACAGCTCGATCCGGGCGTGGTGCTCTACCTCATGACCGAAAAGAAGATGAACGCGGACGAAATATCCGATCTTCTTTGGAAGAACTCCGGCCTCAAGGGCATGTCGGGCATTTCCCAGGACATGCGCGAGCTTGAGGCGTCCGACAGCCCGGCGGCACGGGACGCGATCGCCTATTTCGTCTCCCATATCCGGCGCGAACTCGCCGGACTTGCTGCGACCGTCGACGGCGTCGAAGCCGTCGTGTTCACGGCGGGCATCGGCGAAAACTCGTGGAAAGTGCGCGAAGCGGTGCTCAAAGGAATGGAGTGGATGGGAATCCACCTCGACGCCGAAGCAAACCGCGCCAACGCTCAGATCATCAGCGCCAAGCATTCTCCGACGACCGTCTTCATTATCCCGACCAACGAGGAACTCATGATCGCCGAGCACGCGGTCAGGACGGCGGGCGTCACCGGCTAAAGAGACCGAACCGCTCTCGGGATGACCATTCGCAATACAGCTTTCTTGCCTTTTCTCTCGTTCTCACCGTCTCCCGCCCTCGTCGAATCTGAGCGCAGCGCGAGCCGCTCGCCAGCGCGACTGGAGCGCGGCGATGTCGGCGTCGTCGAGCGGGGCCAGGCGCTCGAGCACGATCGCGCTGACGCCATTTTCCAGATGGAACGCCTCGCCGGTGCGGCGGAACTTCGCCCCGATCCCCTGCCCGGTCAGCATCTCCCGCGACGGCAGGACAACCGTCTGCTGATCGTCGGGATTCAGGTGGGTCTGAACCGGATCGCCGACGATGATAACGGCGCAGACCTTCAGGCCTGCCGAGGGCGGTCCATCGACCGCATCGACGTCTGGCATCTTGACATCCGTCTTCGGCCGGAAGCGCGTCTCCCGCTCCGGATGCAATTGCCACAATTCGCCAATC
>JBAUXQ010000816.1:0-1838 GCA_049584355.1 Roseiarcus sp.
GCCTATAGTCGCCCTCACCCTTGCCCGCCGAGGATCCTCTCGGCGCCAGTCGTCGCGAATATCGTGCCAGAGAACTCCGGAAATCAGTCGGCCGACGCTGCGGAAGCGCCAACCGCCAGCCAACGCCCGCAGCTCATCTATGACGGGGATTGCGGGTTCTGCTTCTACTGGGCCCGCTACTGGGAGAAGCTGACCGGCGATAAGGTCGAATACCGGCCCTATCAACAAGTCGCGGCGCAGCATCCCGCGATCCCTGAAGCCGATTTCAGGCGGGCGGTGCAATATGTCGCCCCCGATGGGCGTCGCGCCAGCGCCGCCGAGGCCAGTTTCCTGACGCTCAGCCACGCGCCCGGCAAGGGATTCTGGCTCGCTCTCTACCGCCATCTGCCCGGTTTCGCCCCCGTCTCCGAGCGAGCTTACGCGTTCATCGCCGCGCATCGTCCCGCCTTCCATCGCGCGAGCCTGATGCTCTGGGGCAGGAACCACGAGCCGCCGCGCTATGAGCTTATCTCGTTCCTGTTCCTGCGCCTGTTCGGGCTCATTGCGCTTTCGGCCTTCGTTTCCTTCGCCGTCCAGGCTCAAGGGCTGATCGGCAGCCGCGGCATCCTGCCGCTGGCCGGACTGGTCGACGCGCTTGCGCGCCTCGGGCCGCAGCGTTTCGTCCTCATGCCGATGGTGTTCTGGCTGAACGACAGCGACATCGCGATTCACGCGGCGTGCTGGGCGGGGGCCGGCCTGTCGCTGATGCTGGTCTTCAATCTCCTGCCGCGTGTCAGCCTCATTCTCATCTATGCGCTCTATCTCTCGCTGTTCTATGCCGGACAGACCTTCATGAGCTTTCAGTGGGACACGTTCCTTCTGGAAACGACAATTGTCGCGCTTGTGATGAGCTTCGTCCCGACGACCGGCGTCTGGCTCGCGCGCTGGCTCCTGTTCCGCTTCATGTTCATGTCGGGCGTCGTCAAGCTCTTGAGCGGCGATCCCAACTGGTGGGGCCTCACGGCGCTCAACTATCACTTCCTGACCCAGCCGCTGCCGACGCCGCTCGCGTGGTACGCCGCACGGCTACCGCCCGGCCTGTTGAGTGTCGCCACCGGCGCCATGCTTGTCGTCGAGCTCGGCCTGCCGTTCCTGATCTTCTGCCCGCGCCGCTTAAGGTTCGTCGCGGCGTTCGGAATCCTCCTGTTGCAATGCTGCATTCTGCTCACCGGCAATTACAACTGGTTCAATCTTCAAACCATGCTCCTCTGCCTGCCGCTCCTCGACGACGCGGCGTTGCGCAGGATACTGCCGTCTCGCCTCCTCGGCCTCCTGCAGGCGCGCGTCAGCGATGCCGCGCCGCGACGACCGGTGAAAGTCGTCGTCAACGCCTTCGCGGTCTTGATGGTGTTCTTGAGCCTCATCCAGATGGACCTGCGTTTTGGCGGCAGCCCGCCGGATGCGGCAATCGCGATCGACGGCTGGTTCGAACCGCTCCATCTCGTAAGCCCCTATGGCTTGTTCGCGGTCATGACCACGGCCCGCGACGAGATCGTCATCCAGGGCTCCAATGACGGCGTCGAATGGCGAGACTACGAATTCCGCTACAAGCCCGGCGACGTCATGCGCCGCCCGCCGTGGAATATCCCGCATCAGCCGAGGCTCGACTGGCAGATGTGGTTCGCCGCGCTTGACGACCCGCAACGCGTGCCCTGGTTTTCGAGTTTTCTCGCCCGCCTCCTGGAGAACGAGCCCTCGGTGACGGCGCTCTTGGAGACAAACCCCTTTCCCGACAAGCCGCCGACTTATGTGCGGGCGGAGTTTTACGACTACACCTACGCCGGAGCCGAGGAGCATGC
>JBAUXQ010000817.1:0-1892 GCA_049584355.1 Roseiarcus sp.
CCGGGGTGATGACCGCAGTCGCGGCGATCGACGCCGACATCAGGCGCATGACGACGGCGTCGGAAGCCTGCCGAAGGCTCATGGCGATTCCAGGCGTCGGCCAACTGACCGCCCTCGCCTTTGTCGCCGCCATCGACGATCCCTCGCGCATCCGCCGATCACGAGACGTCGGCGCCTATCTGGGCCTCGTTCCAAAACGATACCAGTCCGGGGTAGTCGACTATATCGGCGGCATCTCAAAATGCGGGGACCGGCGGGTGCGGACCCTGCTGTACGAGGCCGCCAACGTCATGCTGACCCGCTACAAGGGCCAGCTCAAATTGAAGGACTGGGCCTTCGCCATCGCCCGGCGATCAACGATGCGCAAGGCGCGCGTCGCTCTCGCGCGTCGTCTTGCGATCATCATGCATGCCATGCTGCGAGACGGAACCGAGTTCTTGGCGGCGTAGGCCCGGCAATCACCGAGATAGGAGACCGCATCGAGCTCCCGCAAGGAGCGACGCCCAAGGGAGGGAGCAGACGACGGCGCCGATTCTGTCGCACGCGGCTAACCAAGCCGACTGCGTTTTCAACCTCGCCGCCCGGCGCCCCGCTTACCCCATCAAGCGCCAGCGAGCGCGCAGAGAACACAGGCATCCCAAGGCGTCGAAAACCGAGAAGAGCTTCCCCCTTGACCCATTAGAGAACACTATCGACGTGAAGCGGACACTGCGGATTGCGCGGTGTATGGGCGGAAGCAGACTTTTCCGCCCTCAGATCCGCATCGCGTAGCTGCTTGAAGTAACCGTCTCAGTCGATGTCGGGACTTCGCCTAATAGTCGGCGCATACCACCCGGCAGATCGCTTTCAGGGAGGGGAAGGCCATGAAGAGCCCGGCTTCGAAACGTCCGACTCCGCCCAAGAAGGAGACGCGGATCGGCAAGCTCATCTTCGTGAGCGGCTAGCCGCGCGGGCGGCGCTTTCACGCTTCAGGTCAAATCGCGCCTCTCCTCAGTCTCGGTCTACACATGTTTCGACCCAGCTACGCAAGCGCCTCCGCAACCCTTGTGAGCATCTCGACGGCATCCGGAGTCGAAGCCTCACGCGCCAGCCGTTCCGATTTCTGAGCGGCCAGGTGTGCTTGCGCCAGTGACGACCACCCTTTCTCCGTCAACTCAGTTCGTTGAATGCGTCCATGCTCGGTGTCAGGGCGGCGCTCGATCAGCCCTGACTGTTCCAGCTTCACCAGCATGGCTTGCATGGTCTGCGGGGTCACAAACGCCCGCCGTGCGAGCCTTGCGTTCGACGCGCCCGGTTCGTCTTCGAGGCTCGCCAGGACTGCATATTGTGGCGCGTTCAACCCGATCTCCTTCAACTGCCGGTCCATATGCAGGCGCATCGCCTGCTGGGCGCGCTTCAGCGCATAGCCGAGCGTTTCGTGCGGCAAGAAGGGTTGGTCTACGGCGATCGGTGCCGCGTTGGGGGTTGTCATATCAGGTAGCTTATATTATATCAGTCACCTGATATTAGCCTCTTCCGCCTGAAAGGACAACCGGAATGCCCCGCCTCATCGGACCCGACTTCATCGGTATCCAGGTTGCCGACCTCGATGCAGCTCGCACGTTCTATACGCAGGTCGTCGGTTTGACTGCGGCCCCGAATGGACCGCCCGGAGCCGTGGTTTTCGACACGAAGCCGATCCCCTTCGCCGTGCGTACGCCTGTGGTCGATCTCGATGCCGTGGATATGCTCGGCCATGGTATCGCCATCTGGTTCGGCTGCGACGACGCCGACGCCTTGCACGACCACCTCGCCTCACGAGACGTGCCGATTGCCTTCCCGCCGAAAGACGGGCCGTTCGGGCGCTATTTCGCCTTCCAGGATCCGTTTGGCTACACGATCACCGCGCATAC
>JBAUXQ010000818.1:0-2011 GCA_049584355.1 Roseiarcus sp.
TTGGCGAGCTCAGCGGCCCGGCGCGGGCGAACGAGAAACGTGACGTCGCGGCCCGCCTGCAACAGGCGCCCGCCGAAATAGCCGCCGACCGCGCCGGCTCCGACAACGAGAATTCTCATTTCGACCGATCCTCCGTCGTGAGGGAATTTTCGCGCCCCTCGCCTTCGCCTACGGCACGGCCGAAACCAGCATGAACGCGGCGAAGATCACGAGATGCACGGCGCCCTGGAGCACGGTCGTGCGGCCGGTGCCGAGCGTCAATGCGCTGATATAGAGCGTCAGGATGAGCAGCGTCATGTCGGTTTGCGACACGCCGAGCGCGATCTGCTGGTTGAGTATGAGCGAAACCAGCGCGACCGCCGGAATCGTCAGCCCGATGCTGGCGATGGCCGAGCCGAGCGCGAGGTTGATGCTGTTTTGCAGCCGATTGCGAAGAGCCGACTTCACGGCGGCAAGCCCCTCGGGCATGAGCACGATGACCGCGATCACGACGCCGACGAACGCCTTCGGCAGCCCCGCCGCCGCGATCGCCGCATCGACCGGATAGGACAGCGATTTGGCCAGCAGCACCACCGCGGCGAGCGCGATGATGAGCAGCGCCAGGCTTATGAGCGCGATCCAGGCGCCCGGAATCTCATGCGCCGGCTCGTCGAATCGGTCGCCCGGCGCGTCGAGGAAATAGTCGCGATGCTTGACGGTCTGCACGAACACGAACACCCCCCAAAGGGCCAGCGACATGAGGCCGATGCCTTCGAGCTGCAGGATGGAATAGGACGGGCCGGATGCGGCCTCGGCGAAGTTCGGCAGGATCAAGGCCAATGTCGCCAGCGTCCCGAGCACCGCGAGGGCGGAGGAAGCGCCCTGCAATTGGAAGGTCTGCTCAAAATGTCGGCCTGCGCCCAAGACCAGGCAGAGACCGACCACGCCGTTGAGTACGATCATCACCGCCGCGAACACCGTGTCGCGGGCCACCCGGTCGCTGCCGTCGGCGCCGGAGAGCATGATCGACACGATGAGCCCGACCTCGATCACCGTCACGGCGACCGCAAGCAGGATCGAGCCGAACGGTTCGCCGAGCTTCAACGCCAGAACCTCGGCGTGATGGACGGCCGCGAACACCGTCGCGCCGAGAAGGAGGCCCGCGATAATGAGAACATAGGCCGCGTCGGCAGGGACAACATGCGCGAATTTCAGGCTCAGGAGGCCGCTGGCGACAAGCGGGACTACCCAGGTCCAGGCCGGAATGGAGGCATGGTGCGACGCCGACATCGATCCATCCGGTGGCGAGAATGCGTCAGTGTGCAAGAGAAGCGGGCGGCCGGCAAATCGGGGCGCCCTCTTGGCGTGACGCAGCTGACCGCAGCGAACATCCCCGCTAGGCTGCGACGATGAAAGCAAGCGACCCCCTGCGGACAATCGGCGACCGGAGGTGGGTCGACCACAGCCGAATGTCAGATCCAGGGAGCCACGCCGCCCGCATCGCCGAGCTGCCGGCCGACGTCGGCGCCCTCAATCGCATCGTGCAGGGCTTGTTGATCCACTCGGATTGGCTTGACGCCTATGGGGTCGACGCCCATGAGCTTCGCGCCAATTCGCGAACGACGCTGCCTGTCGCCGACCGCCTTGCCGATGTTCTCGAAGCCGACGCCCGGACGCTGCACGCGCCGCGTTCGCCGCGACAGAGATCCGCCGGCACATGCCGCGACTTTGCCCTGATGGTGACTTCGTTCCTGCGCTGCAAAGGCGTTCCCGCCCGGTTGCGATGCGGCTTAGCGTCCTATCTTGGCGAGGGCTGGGAGGATCATTGGGTCTGTGAATTCTGGCATGAGCCAGCACAGGCGTGGCGGCTGAGCGACGCACAAATCGACGAGGCGATGGGCGCCAAGCTCGGAATCGGGTTTGGCCCGGCGAACGTGCCTCGGACATTGTTCATGACCGCGGGCGAGGCCTGGCTCGATTGTCGCGCCGGAAGGTCCGATCCCGACCGCTTCGGTCACGGGGAGGTCAGAGG
>JBAUXQ010000819.1:0-3200 GCA_049584355.1 Roseiarcus sp.
GGGATGGACGTTCTCTCTACGATGCGCTGGGGCCCGACTTCACTTTGCTCCGTCTCGATCCGATCGTCGAGGTCGAGGGCCTCGTCGCGGCCGCGGCGCGCCGCGGCGTGCCTATGGCTGTGCTCGACGTCTACGCGGACGACGCGGCCGAACTCTATCCACGCAAGCTTTTGCTCTCGCGCCCCGATCGGCATGTAGCATGGCGCGGCGATCGGCCGCCGGACGATCCGTTGACGCTGATCGATCGCGTGCGCGGGGCCTTGGCCGGCGAGCCGGTTTTACAACGCGCGCAGGCTCCCACTTTCGCTCTCGATCCGTCAAGCCGACTTAGCGCGGCGCAGCCTGTTACCTGATGCCTTCGACGGCTCAAATCGCTATGGAGGGTTGAGCATGGAAAACTCGGAAACCTTCGACTTTGCGCCACTTTTCGTGGCGGTCATTGCGTGGCTCCGGGATTGGCTCTCAGGTGCTGGTGAAAGAGCGGTTTGGCGAGATCGCAACAGCGTGCAGGAAGGGGCCCGAGATGCGAAGCCTGCTCGAGAGGCTACCTAGCGCGCATATGCGAGTTCGGCGCCACCCGGGGCCTGAGCAGTCCCGTTTTCGGAGGCGGTCAGCATGATTTCGGTGCAAGCCATTCAAGCTCCAGCCACCTCCGCATCTTCGGCTCGCTTCCGCGTGGCGTGTCTCTGCGCTGCGGTCCTGCTGGTCGAAGGCTACGACATCGCCGCTGTTGGCTATGTTCTCCCCCTGCTCGTCGATGCGTGGCGCGTCCCGCCGGTTGCGTTCACCCCCGCACTCGCCGCGGGCAATATCGGCCTCTTGCTTGGCTCGCTCATCGCGGGTCTGCTCGGCGATCGGTTCGGCCGCAAGCCGGTCATGATCGCGTGCGTGTCGGCGTTCGGAATTCTTTCCCTCGTCTCGGCGTTCGTCGCCTCCCCGACCCAACTGGCGATGGTCAGAGTCCTTACCGGCCTGGGCCTCGGCGGCGGCATTCCGCTGGCGGTCGCGCTAGCTGCCGATTTTGCGCCCGCGATGGCGAAGGCGCGGTTCGTGCTGCTCGTGTCGCTTGGAATTCCAATCGGCTTCGCGCTCGCGGGATTCGCGTCGGGCCGGCTGATCGGTGCTTTCGGTTGGCCGGGAGTTTTCATCGCCGGCGGCGCGGTGCCGCTTTTCCTGGCGTCGGTGCTGATGCTCCGGTTGCCGGAATCAACCGTTCTCCGCGCAGCGCCTCCGCCGCCACGGGGCAGAGTCGCCGCGCTCTTCCGCGACGGGCGCGCGCGAAGCACGGCGCTGCTATGGTCTATCAATCTGCTCAATCTTCTGACGACCTACTTCCTTCTGTTGTGGACCCCAGCGATCCTGCATGAGGCGGGAGCGGGCCCGTCGGCCGCAATCGCCGCAACGACAGTCTTCTCCCTTGGCGTTATCGCGTCTCCGACCCTCATGGCCCAGATTATCGACCGCCTTGGGATCGAGGGAGTCCTCACTGTCGCGCTCGCCGCCGGCGCATCCTGCATCTTGGCGATCGGATTGCTCGATCCGCCCTTCGCTCTACTGGTCACGCTCGTTTTCGGCGCCGGGATCGGCGTGGGCGCTCAGGGCGGCATCAATGCGCTTTCCAGCTTGATCTATCCGCCCAGCATCCGTGCGACCGGTGCAGGCTGGGCCTTGGGCTTTGGCCGCATCGGCGGCGTCGCCGGTCCGCTTCTGGGCGGCGCTCTGCTCGCGCACGGATTTAGCGCTCCGCAAATCTACGCCGCAGCCGCTGTTCCCGCTTTCGGCGCGATGGCGCTGATGGCGGTGCTTGGGCGCCTGCGCAGGCGCCCACTCCTGTGCATGGAAGGGGTGCCCGTACCCTAGGAATGCTGACGGCTTCTTTTCGTTTCGTGACTGCTCCGCGCGACGCTAACGTAGAGGCCCCGAGAGGAACGACGGCATGCCGCCCGCGACCGCCGATACGCCCTACGCGCTGGGCGCGACAAGCGCAGAGCATGCCAGGCTGATCCGCCAAGCGGTGATCTGGGATCCGTTCACCGAGCGCCTGTTCCGTGACGCGGGAATCGGCCCTGGCCAGCGGGTACTCGATATCGGCTCCGGGGTGGGCGACGTCGCGATGCTCGCTGCGAGGCTTGTCGGCCCCTCGGGCGCGGTGATCGGGGTCGAGCGCGACCCAGCCACGATCGCCACGGCGCGATCGCGCGTCGCCAAGGCGGCGCTTTCCAACGTGAGTTTCATCGAATGCGACGTCAGAGGCGTCCCGAGCAGCGAGCTCTTTGACGCGGTGGTAGGCAGAGCAATCTTGCAATATTTGCCCGAGGCCGGCGCCCTCCTGCGGTCGCTAGCCACACTCGTTCGGCCCGGGGGCGTAGTTGCGTTTCAAGACGTATGGCCTACTTCGCTTTTCCATTTGACCGCCAACCTTCCACTGCGATCAAAATGCGCATCGCTCATTTATCGGACCCTCGAGCGCTCCGGCGTGCACATGGACATGGAGTTGGTTCTCTACCGCGCGTTCTTGGAAGCGGGCCTCGTTGCTCCGAAATTCCGCATTGAGGTTCCGATCGGCGACGATCCGAACGTCGTGCGATGGTTCTATGATCTCGTTTGTACCTTGGCGTCGCGCCTGGCGAAGGACGAACTTACCGCCAGCGGAATCGGCGAGCTCGAAACGCTCGAATCGAGACTGGAGGCCGAAAGGATCGCGGCGAGATCATTTGCCGCAAGCGTCGCGCTCGTCGGCGGCTGGTCGCGAAAGCCTGGGTGACCCGACGCGCCGGCGTAACCGACCGCTTTCTCGCTCCTGCCGCCCGTTCAAAGGGCGGACCTTGAAGGTCCACTCAGGGTCGGCTTGACCCGTTCGCCGCACCGTTTGGCTACGACCGGTATTTGCGCGAAAGCTGGAGTCGACGTAGTCGACTGTGAAGAACGCGACGCGTTCGGCGGGGCGTTGGGGATCGATGAGCTTCAGGGGCGGTTTGGCGCTGGGATGGGGGCGTCCCGGGCGCCGGCGAGGATCGCCATGATGAAGACACGCCAAAGGGCGGCGAGCCAGGCGAGGAGCCGGCGGAAGTTGTAGCCGGCGGCGGCGAGGATGGCGTTGGCGGCGTCGCCATGGGCGCCGGCGAGATAGTTTCGGCCCATGCGGTGCTCGGTCTTGGCGTGACCGATGACCGGTTCGACCGCCGAGCGGCGGCGGAGTT
>JBAUXQ010000820.1:0-11107 GCA_049584355.1 Roseiarcus sp.
CATCCGCATAGTCGGCGACGGCGCCGCGCGTCGCCGCCGACGCCTGGGCGAGAAGGGCGGCGACAGAATCGCCTTGCAGGCGAATCGCGTCGACGGTTTGCGCGCCGCTGGCGCTAACGCGGCCGACGACTTCACCTGCATAGTCGGCGACGGCGCTGCGCGTCGCCGCCGAGGCTTGGGCGAGTTGGGCGGCGACAGAATCGCCCTGAGCGCGGATCGCATCCACGGTTTGCGCTCCGCTTGCGCCGACACGGTTTACGACCTCGTCGGCGTATGCGGTTACGGCGCCGCTGATCACTGCCGACGCGCCGGCAAGCTGGGCGGCGACCGCATCGCCATGCGCGTTGACGATGTCGGCGGCCTCCGATAGGCGCGACGCGAGGACATCGGCATGGGTTGTGAGGGTTCGCGCGGCCTCGGCGCTGGTTGAGGAAACGCGGCTCACGACGGCGTCCGAATGGGCGCCGATGGCGTTGCTGGCCTGAGCGGCGGCCTCGGAGAGGCGATCGGCGACCGAGTCGCCATGGGCGCGAATGGCGTCGAGGACCTCGGCGCTGCTCGCGTTGATGCGGCCAACGATGTCGTCGCCGTGAGCGCCGAACGCGCCCGACAGGGCGAGCGACGCCGTCCCGAGTTGATCCGAGATTGCGTCGCCGTGTCCCTTGATCGCCTCGACCGCCCGGGCGCTGCTGCCGCTGATGCGGCCGACCACCTCGTCGGCGTGAGCGCCGACGGCGCTTCGCGCGAACTCCGCCGCGTCCCCGAGCCGAGTCGCCACCCGGTCGCCATGGGCGTCGATCGCCTCGACGACCGAATCCTGGGAGGTCTGAATGCGTTCGATCAGATTGTCGCCTCGCTCGCCCAGTCGCGACAGCAGGTTATCGCCGACCGCCTTGAGGCGGTTGTCAACTTCACCGACCCGCGCCAGGATATCGCCCGCGGCCTTCTGGCTGGTATCGGCGAGGCGCTCGGCGAGGCTTTCGCCGATCCCGGCGATCGACACGCTCATCCGCGCGCCTTCAGCGACGATTCGCTCCAGCGTCGTCGACCCGGCGCCCTCCAGGCCACGGGCGACGTCGTCCGACGCCGCCCCGATCGACGCAGTCAGCCGTTGGCCGGTTTCGGTCAAGCGTTCGCTCAGACTCGCGCCGGCGGAATTGAGGTCCGCGGCGATGCCGTCGTGGGCGGTCGCGATTGCGTCGCGGACCCGTGTCCCGCTGGTCACGATCGCCTCGCGCTGATCGGCCATTTCGGCGATCAGCAACCGAATCCTTCGCTCGTTGTCGGAATAGGAGCGCTCGAGCGTGGAAACCTCAGACTGCACCCGAGTCTCAAGCTCCGCAGCGCGCGCAAGGGCTCGTTCGACCCCATCCCCCATCGACGTGAGCTCGCGGCGGATGGCCTGGGACAGGTTCGCCATGTGTTCCCCCGCCGTCGCCTCGGGTTCGGCCAGACGCACGGCGACCTGGGAGATCGCGCGCGCCGATAGCCTGAGCTCGCGCAGCCGCCGCGACAGCGCGGCAAAGGCGAACATGCAGAAGATCGGCGCCAGCGCCGCCAGCAGGAAGAGCGGGGTCTCGGGGCGCAACAGCAGATCGGCCGGGCGACTCGGGACGGTGGGCCACAGGGCGACATAGGCGTAAAGCGCGCAGATCGCCGCCCAGAGAAGCGCGCCGATCAGCGCGAGGATGTATGGCGTCCGGCTCGCCGGACGTGCGTTCATCGCCTGCAGGATGGCCCCGACGGTCTCGCGGTCATCGTTTGCTGGCGCGGTGGTGGGAATCGCCGATTTCGCTTCGACGCTCTCGGGGGCGCTCGCCGCAGACGAGGGCCCGGGGCGAAGCAGGGTCGAAGCCTCGGCGGGGAGCGGGCTTGGCTTGAGAACCGGGGTCGCGGTCGTCGCCTTCGCTGGGACGAGCTGGGGCGGCGAAGCGCTTTCGACCGAAACGGCCCCGTCGTCGTCGGTGAGGTTCAGCGCGCTTTCGATCGCCGACATCGCCGCGGAAACAGGATCCGTCGCCGGATTTTGTTTTGCCATCGTGTGCGCCTCACTCCATCCGGGTCGGTCACCGGAACCACCGACCCGTACGCCAAGCGTTCCCGGCTACCATGCCGTACGAAACGCTGTGAATTAACCACGTTGCAGTCTACCGCTGCGCCTCAAAGATGAAAACCGCGCCGCCTGCGCATCTTGCAAACGTCGTTAACGCTTCGGTTACCATGTTTTTCCATAGTCTTCAGCCGATTATCGGCCGCGCCCGCCCCGCGCTGCGTCGTTTCCGGCGGGTCGTAAACTAGCGAGGGCGACATGCCTGGGAGTTCGGGAGCCTCGAGGCTGGCGGAGACCGGTTCGAATCGGGACGAATCGTCGGTCGGCGGCTTCGATCCCCCGCTCGATCTTGTCCATCTGACAAGACAGTGCCTCGGCGATCACGAGCTCGAAGCCGAATTGCTGGGGCTGTTCCGGCTGCAGGCGCCGGCGTTGACCGCGCAACTCGCCGACCAATCGCTTTTGTCATTGGAATCAAAGGCAAAGATCGCTCATAAACTGCGCGGTTCGGCGCTTTCGGTCGGCGCCGGGCGGGTCGCCCGGGCGGCGTGGCGCGTCGAGGAATTGGCCTGCGCCGCCGGCCTTCGGGCGCGGGCGGACGCCGACCAACGGTTGGAAGAAGCCGGGGGAATCGCCGCTCTCCTGTCCGCGGTGGCCGAGGCCGTGGTCGAAATCGATCGCATTCTGGGGTAGACCGGCCAACGGCCGCCTACCGGCGCAGCGGCTGGGGATAACTCTCCCCGGTCGGGCCGCGCAAACTCCCGCCCGCGACAAAAACGCTGTTCCAAACGCTCTTTCGGCGCCGCCGCGCTTGCTATATGAGGGCGCGCGACGAGGCTTAAGCCAATTTGCGCGTCACGGCGCAGGACGCGGTTCTTCAAGGAAAATCCGGGCTAAATGACCAAAGTGACCTACATTGACGCGTCCGGACAGTCGCGCACCGTGGACGCGCAAGTCGGCTCGACGGTGATGGAGACGGCGTTGCGCAATTCCATTCCCGGCATCGAAGCCGAATGCGGAGGCGCGTGCGCCTGCGCGACCTGCCACGTCTATGTCGCCCCGGAGTGGACGGAAGCGACGGGCAAGGCGTCGCAGATGGAGGAGGACATGCTCGATTTCGCCTTTGAGGTGCGCCCCAACTCGAGACTCTCGTGCCAGATCAAGGTCAGCGAGGCGCTGGACGGCCTCATCGTCACCACGCCCGCCAAACAAGGATGAGAACCGAAGGAACCCGCATGAACGAAGTGTTGTCTACCGACGTCGTCATCATCGGCGCCGGGCCGATCGGCCTGTTTGCCGTGTTCGAGCTCGGCCTTCTCGACATCAGGTGTCATCTGATCGACATCCTGCCGAAGGCGGGCGGCCAATGCGCGGAGCTTTATCCCGAGAAGCCGATCTACGACATACCAGGCTTCCCGGTGATCTCGGGCCAAGAGCTTGTCGACAATCTGATGAAGCAGATCCATCCCTTTGGGCCGAAATTTCACCTTGGCGAGATGGTTGAACGGATGGAGGTCGTCGGGACGGCCGAGCGGCCGCTGTTTCGGATCGGAACCGACAACGACAAGACGATCGAGGCCAAGTCGGTGTTCATCGCGGCCGGAGGGGGATCGTTCCAGCCCAAGAAGCCGCCGATCCCGGGGCTCGACGCCTACGAGAACAAAAGCGTCTTCTATTCCGTGCGCAAGATGGACCATTTCAAGGGGAGACGGGTGGTCATCGTCGGCGGGGGCGATTCCGCGCTCGACTGGGCGCTCAACCTGCATCCCATCGCCGACCGCATCACCCTTGTTCACCGCCGCGACGCGTTCCGGGCCGCGCCCCACTCGGTCAACGCCATGCGCGAACTTGTCAATTCAGGCGACATGGAGTTCGTCCTCGGCCAGGCGACAGCGGTCAAGGGCGAGGGCGGCCAGCTTTCGGCGGTGACAATCCGCCGCGAAAACGGCGAGCACTACGACCACCCCTGCGACGACATGATGCCGTTCTTCGGCCTGACGATGAAGCTCGGGCCGATCGCCGGCTGGGGGATCAACCTGCATGAAAATCTGGTCCCGGTCGACACGGCGAAGTTCGAAACCAGCGTTCCCGGTATCTTCGCCGTCGGCGACATCAATACCTATCCGGGCAAGCTCAAGTTGATCCTGTCGGGCTTCCACGAGGCCACGCTCGCCGCCCAGCGCGCGCATCGTTACGTGTACCCGGACAAGAAACTGACCTTCCAGTACACGACCTCGTCGACCAGCCTGCAGCGCAAGCTCGGGGTGAGCTGACGCTCGACGCCAACATCGGTCCGGATGGCGTTTCGCCCAGCGCCGCCGCGCCGTTGGCTATGGCGAGCCGAGTCAGAAGGTGATGTTCGTGCGCATGCCGATCACCAGCTCGTTCTTGATCCGCTGCGCCGGATCGTTCGGGTTGGCGATTCCCAGGCCCGGATTGATAAAATACTGGATGTCGGGCTGAATCTGCCATGAAGGGAGAGCCTGAAACTGATAGGTCGCCTCGAGAAAGGTCTCGCTCGAGAGAATGGGCGTGTAGACCGAGGGCTGGAAGAATTGCATTTGCCGGTCGAAAGCTGATGCGCCGCTGCTCGCCCACACGGCGCCCATTTCGACGCCGAAGGAATCGTTGTCGCGTGTCGGCAACGGCGCCTTCAAGGCGAAGCCCGCGTTGATGCTTGCGCTGACGAGGTTGCGGTCCTGGTACGGCGTGAACATAGGACGGACGAAGACATTCAAACTGCGATTGGCGTCGTCCTTCGAACGCCAGATCATCTGGTCCACGACCCCATAAAGCGAAAAGTCGCCGTGAAGCGTCGCTGGAATCCCGTTGCTCAAGGGACTGGCGAGAGGCACGCCCATGGTGTCGTATTGCTGGTCGTCGAATTTGTAGCTGTCATACCAGGCGCCGATCTTGTAGACGCCAGGCGGCGGCCCGTCGGCGCTTGCCTTCCCCGTCGCGCCGGAGCCAAACGCGTATTGCAACTCGGCGATCGCCAAAGTCCCGGTGTTGAGCGGGAAGCTCACGCCATTGGGATTGCTCCTCGGGGTGTTCGGCGAATCCCATGGAATCGGGCTGCCGTTGAAGACGCCTGCGAGCACGGTGACGCTGTCGGTCACCTGCGCCCGTCCGCGAACGCCGAGGCCCGCGAGCGGATAGGCGGGGCCGCCGCCGGGTAGATCTACGGTCGGAAGCCCCGGCCAACCGGACACGCCATTGATGAAGAGGGAGTTTCCGCTTGGGGCGATGACGAATTCCTCGTCGAGACTCTGTTCGCCAATCTTGACGTCGAACTTGTCGCCGAATTTCTGCTGATACCACAGCTCCCAGAGCCGAACGCCGGCGGGCGCATCGATGTCGCTCAGAGTCTGTTGGACCATCAGGTTGCCCGTGCTGAAATCGCCGCCCCAAATTTGCAGGCCGCTTACGTTGAGCGTACCGCCCTTGAGACCGAAAGCCTTCTCCGTGTCCATTTGCAGCGTCACGGTGGTCAGTCCCTTCGGCCCGAGACCCTGCGTGACGCCGCCGCTGAGGTTGCCGAACGTCTCGATGTTCTCGAGGATGGTCAGCGTGACGCCATACTGGGCTAGGGCGGGCCTTAGGCCGCCCATGTCGCCGAGCAAATTCTGATTTTGCCATGATGGGCTGAGGAAACCGAATGGCGCTGCGGCAGCCGGGGTAGGGACGCCACCGGGCGAGGTGGCGGCGTCAGGGGCTGGCGCTGACGATGGAGCGGCCGATTGAGGCGCCGGCTCGGACGAGTTCGAATCTGCCAAGGCGGCCAAGGCGGAACAGGCCACCCCGAGCGCGGCCGCGATCCCGATCGCGGCGCGCCGGCACACGCGCGGGAAGAGACGCGTGAACCCGTCAGGATGGCGAAAGAGACGCACTCCGATTCCTAACCCCGCGTCTCTGGGCCGTGGCGAAGGCGCCATCGAGCGCGGTCGTGCACCCCGATTAAAGCGCAGGCTATAGAATCGGGTCCCTTCAAAACAATCCGATGACGGAGGGAGCAATGCAAATCCTTTCCGACAGGGCGCGGAACCGGACGCTTCGTCCCCAGCCTTCCGCCGCAAAATGAGAGGCTTGAAGCGCGAGATTGTCTTTGCCGACGGCGCCTCTCGCGCGCTATGCCATAGGCGGTCGGGGGACGAGCGTCGGGCAACTGGGAGCGGCGATGGGGGAATTGGCCTATGCTTCAGCTGCGGCGCCCCAGTTCGACGCCGCGTTTCGGGCCGGTTTCGCCGAGCTTCTCGCGTGGCGGCGCGACGTGCGCCATTTTCGCCCGGGCGAAGCTCCCGACGAGGCGATGCTGGTCGAGCTCTTCGACCTTGCGGCGCTCGCGCCCTCGGTCGGCAATTGCCAGCCCACCCGCTTCGTGCGCGTCGGCGATGAGGCGCGCCGCGCCGCGATAAGGGCCAATTTCGAGGCGGCCAACCGCGAGGCGCTCGGCGCCTATCACGGCGAGAGGGCCGAGCTTTACGCCAGGCTCAAGCTTGCGGGTCTGCGCGACGCGCCGGTCCAGGTCGCGGTGTTCTGCGACGAGGCGACGGAGCAGGGCCACGGCCTTGGCGCGCGCACCATGCCGGAGGCGCGCCGCTATTCGACGGTGTGCGCGCTGCACACGTTCTGGCTCGCCGCGCGATCCCGCGGCCTCGGCGTCGGCTGGGTCTCGATCCTCGATCCGGGAGCAATCGCCGAGGCGCTCGACGTTCCGCGCGCCTGGGCGTTCATCGGCTATCTCTGCGTCGGCTGGCCGCGGGAGGATCATCTGATCCCGGAACTTGAGCGCGTCGGCTGGCAGGCGCGCGAGCCGCACCCAGTCTTGAGGCGGTAGGCGCGCCTCGAATCGTACGGACGCTCGCGACCTTGAGGACAAACAGGCGCACGAGTCCGCGCGACCGCGGGCACAATGTCCTTGCATTGCAGCCACAATCGCTTCGTACACCTCGTCGATCCCAGAGTTCAGGATGGCGCGGATGGGTGCTCTCGGCTTTCTCTCCAAGGCTTCCACGAAATTCTTTCACGAGGTGACGCCCGTCGCCCTCGCAAGCGTGATCGGCACAGTCCTCGTCAACCACTACAGCCACGGCACGGCGCCCCCGCCCGTCATTTTTCAGCCGCCGTTCCATCCCCCGGATGCCGTCGTCGAGACGCTTCGCGACGAGCACCAGCTCATCGTCGACTATCTCAAGCGTGACGCCCAGGCCCAGCAGGCGACTACCGACGAGAGCGGCCCAGGCCGGACGGCGACAGCCGCTCTCGCGGTCAAGGAAGGTCCAACGAGGCCGCGCGTCGCGTCGAAAGCAAAAACATGGCCGCGGCCGCGCCCGAAGGTAGAAACGGTGCAAGACCCATTACCGCTCGGCCCCGACCTCGCCAGTCTGTCCGCGCCAGAGTCGCCTCCAGCGGCGGCTAACTTGATCCTAGAAGGATCGAACATCGCGGGTGCGGTTGGCGGGCTCGTTGTCGCCGCCTGGCGATATCCGGGGCAAGCGCTGCCCAAACTCTCCCTCGCTGATCTTCCCGCCGCGTCATGGCCGTTTGGGTGGACGGACGGAGCCTTTCGATCGCACAGCGACGTCGTCGCGCCGCGTTGATCTACCCACTGGCGAAGATCCACGCGCTGATGAATTTCACCCTCGCCGAGGCGGATGAAGGTCGTCGACCCACTCGACGGGCTGCGGGTTCGGCTCGACGCTCGGCAAATCGAGATTGACGACCACCGCCTCCTGGCCGCTGCGCACGATGACGCACGACAGCGGCTCGTCGTCGCTGGCGTTGATTTCCTGGTGTGGGACGTACGGGGGTACGTAGATGAAATCGCCGGGACCGGCGTCCGCCACGAATTCGAGCCGGTCGCCCCACCGCATGCGAGCGTGGCCGCTGACCACATAGATGACGCTCTCCACCGGCCCGTGATGGTGCGCGCCGGTCTTCGCCATCGGACGAATGACGACGGTTCCCGCCCACAGCTTCTCGGCGCCGGCGCGGGCATGCGTGATCGCCGCGGCGCGGCTCATGCCCTCGGTTTGCGGGGTGTTGATGTCGAGTTCGTTCGAATGGACCACGCGGACGCCGTCGAGACGCCACCGGGCTTGGTTGCGATCATCCATGGCCGTTCTCCGGGTTCCCTCCAATCTATCGCCAAACGGGCCGCTCGAACAGCGGCCGGAGTCCACCGGGCCCCCGGCGGCTGGCGACGGCGCACGCGGCGCCGTAAAAAGAAGCTATGGCCGAAGTCTCGCCCGTGACAGCTCCGACGCGCCTGACCGCGCGGGCGCTGATCGTCGGCGAACGCATCGACACCGCCGGGCTGGAGCGCCCCGACATGATCTCGTCGCTGCCGCTCGCCTTCCGGGTCGGGACGCAGGGGATGGTGGCGCTGTTCCGGTTCGGCGTCGCGGTCATGGTTGGCCTGACCCCGCTTGAAGAAGAAGACACGCTGATGAAGCTCAGGTCTCGGGTCACGGGCGCGAGGGCGCGCGGCGACGACGAGACGGCGGTGCTCGAACTCGCCCCCGACAGCGACGAGCAGAAGTCCTCAAGCGGGCCGATCCAGATCAAGAACCTGTCGCCGCCGCGCTTCCTGGTCATCGCCGACGCGCTCGCCAAGACCGTGGCGCTGGCGCGCGACGAGCGTGAGGTCAACACGGTCTTCGACGTGATCGAACCCTTCGCGGCCAAACTCGCCGCGAGCGGCCGGCCGCCGTTCCGTCGCCGCGCCATGCTGAAGCTGATCGGCCAGGCGCTGCTGGCGCAGCATCGGGTGTCGGGCCGGGTTGCGGTCGAGGAAAAGCCGGACACGCTTTGGGACCACCCCGAGCTCGAACGCCTTTACGCCCGCCTCGCCGACGAATACGAGCTCAGCGAGCGCGCCGATGTGCTCAAGCGCAAGCTCGACGTCATCGGCGACACTGCGCAGGCGCTCACCGACATCATCGACGCCGACCGGGCGACGCGGCTCGAAGCGGCGATCGTGATCCTCATCGTGCTCGAATTGATCGCCGCGATCGTCCAGATCGCGCTCGCGCTGCATGGGCGGTAGGGCTTTCGGTCATGAAAATGCTCGTCAAGAAATGGGGCACTAGCCCCGCGGTGCGCATCCCCGCCTCCATTATGGCGGCTGCATCGAAGTTCGGGCAAAGATCAGGCAAGATCAGGTCCTTGTTGATGCTGTAACAGTGACGGCGCGAGGGACTGCCAGCATGCCGCAAAACGTCTTCGTCCTGACCGGCGCCGGGATTTCGGCTGAGAGCGGGCTTGGGACGTTTCGCGACAAGAATGGCGAGGGGATCTGGGCGAAGTTCGATCCGATGAAGCTTGCGACGCCCGAGGCCTTTGCCCGCGATCCGGAAACAGTGCTCAATTTCTACGACCTTCGCCGCCGCAACCTTCTGAACGCAAAGCCTAACGCCGCCCATCGGGCGCTGGCGCGGCTCGAGCAGGGGCTAACGGCGCGCGGCGGTCATCTGACGCTGGTGACGCAGAACATCGACGATCTGCACGAGCGAGCGGGGTCGCGGCGCATCATCCATATGCATGGCGAACTCTTGAAGGCGCGCTGCGGCGGCTGCAACACAGTTCGCCCGTGGCGCGATGATCTCACTGTTTCGCACGTCTGCCCGGACTGCGGCTCGTCAGGCGGGCTGCGTCCGCATGTTGTCTGGTTCGGCGAAATGCCGATGCATATGGGCGACATCGACCGGGCGCTGCGCAGGGCCGATCTCTTCGTCGCCATGGGCACCTCGGGCGCCGTCTATCCGGCTGCGGGCTTCGTCGCCAAGGCGCGCGGTTACGGAGTGCGGACGTGCGAAATCAACCTCGAGGCCGCTGACAACGCTGACCTGTTCGACGAGGAGCGGCTGGGTCCAGCGAGCGAGACCGTTCCGGCCTGGGTCGACGAGCTTCTCAGCGCCTGAGCTGGCGAGCGGCGCGGACGCGACGTTCGGCCGCCGAGCCGGCGTGGTATCGCTGTCCGCATCGGCACACGCGCAAGCGCGGCCGCGACGCCGATCGAGACGGTCTCGGTCGCTGTGCGCGGACGCTCCGCGCAAGTCGATCAGGCGGCTGCATCGCTCCGCGCCCCGACCATATACTGCACTAGCTCCTCCGCGCTCGTGCGGGCAGTGGTCTTCTCGGCGACCTTGCGGCCACGATGCATGACGACGACGCGGTCGGTAACGGCGAAGGCGTCGGGCATGACGTGGGTGATGAGGATCACCGGCACGCCGCGGCCCTTGAGCGTGCGGATGAGCTCGAGCACTTTGTGCTGCTCGGGCACGCCGAGATTGTTGGTCGGCTCGTCCATGATCATGAGCCTCGCCTCCCAATAAACCGCGCGCGCGATCGCTACGGCCTGGCGTTGGCCGCCGGACAGCTTCTCTATCGGCTCGGTCAGGGTCGGAAAACGAATCTGCAGCGAATCGAGTGTCTGCCGCGACTGCTCGCGCATATGCCTGTCGTCGAGCGTCTGGATGAGGCCGCCGAGGCGGCGCGTCTTGACCTCGCGGCCGAGAAAGATGTTGGCGCCGACGTCGAGATTGTTGGCGAGCGCGAGATCCTGATAGATGGTTTCGATGCCGGCGCGCCGCGCGTCCATCGGACTCGCGAACGCGACCGGCGCGCCGTCGAACAGGATCTCGCCCTCTTCCGACGCATGGACGCCGGAGATGCATTTGATCAGGGTCGATTTCCCCGCGCCGTTATCGCCCAGCAGCCCGACGACCTCGCCGCGGGCGACGTCGAAGCTCACATTGTCGACCGCGACGAGGCCGCCGAAGATCTTCGTCAGCCCGCGGACCGAGAGAAGCGGCTCGCTCATCGCGCCGCGCCTCCTCGCGCGCGGCCCATGATGAGGTCGCGCGACTGGTCGATCAGGACCGCGACGATGACGACCGTTCCGACGACGATGAACTGCCAGAAAGCGTCGACGTTGAGCATCACGAGCCCGGTCGTCAGCACAGCGATGATGAGGGCGCCGATCACGGTGCCGATCACCGTTCCGGCGCCGCCGAACATGCTGACCCCGCCGATGATGACTGCGGCGATCGAACT
>JBAUXQ010000821.1:0-12286 GCA_049584355.1 Roseiarcus sp.
CGGTGAGCTTGCTGATGAGGTCGGAAAGACCACCCATGACGCTGCCCGCGGGCGGATTGGCCGGCAGTGATGGCGCGGGCGGAGGCGCAACGCGCCCGGGCGCGGGCGCGGGGGATGGCGCGCCGCCGCCGCCGAACATCTTGCCAAGGATCAAGGCGCCCACGGCCACTGCAATCGGCGTCGCCAGGTTGCCGCCCGGCACCGCGTTCTTCATCGCATCGTCAAACGCACCCATTGCTGTCTCCTCCGAAGCGAATAAGGCCAAGTCAAAAACGCGGCGCCACCGTCATAAGACTGGCGCCGCTTGGCGAACATATGACGTCCTAGAGTACCGGCTTGCGTTTTCCCCGTCCATACCGCACATTCGCGAAGCCGGCGGGCGGCGCATGGGAGGTTCGACGTGGGCATACTCAGCTGGATCATTCTTGGGCTGATCGCCGGGTTCATCGCCAGCAAGATCGTCAACAAGACCGGCTCTGGAATGATGATGGACATTGCGCTCGGCGTCATCGGCGCAATCGTCGGCGGGTTTCTAGCCAGCTTTCTCGGCATCGGCGGCGTCACGGGAGTGAACATCGGCAGCATCATCATCGCGGTGATCGGCGCCGTCGTGGTGCTGCTGGTCTACCGGGCGGTCGCGTCACGGGCCTGACGCGGCGTCGCTCCAGCGCGACGCCGATCGGTCGTCACCCGCCTTGGCTTCCACCCAGCCCTCAAAGGCGCCGTCGACCCCAATGACGAGCTTCCAGAATGGCGCGCGGGTCTTGAGGTAATCCATCAGCATCTCGGCCGCCGCGAACGCCGCGCCCCGATGCGCTGCCGCAACCGCGACAAAGACGATCCGCTCGCCCGGCGCGATCCGACCATACCGGTGGATCACCGCCACGCCGAGGAGCGGCCAGCGCCCCTCCGCCTCGCCCACCGCGCGGGCGATCTCCTCCTCGGCCATGCCCGCATAATGCTCGAGCTCGAGCGCCGCCAGCCGGCCGCCCTCGTCGCGGCAGTAGCCGACGAAGCTCGCCACCGCGCCGACGTCCTTTCGTCCGCGGGCGAGCCCTTCGGCCTCCGCGCCGGGGTCGAAATCGTCGCGCTGGACGCGGACGGTCGCCATCCGCTTCAGCCGCCTGTCATCGGCGGAAAGAACGCCACTTCCTTCGCGCCGGCGATCAAAGCGTCGCTACGGGCGTGAACGCGGTCGAGGGCGGCGCGAACCGCCAGAGGCTTGTCGAAGGCGTGCGCGTAGCCCTCGCCCCGTCCGGACAGCCAGGCGATCAGGTCGCCGACCGTCGCCACGGTCGTTGGCGGATCGAGTTCCTCCTCCGCCTTGCCGACCCGCTCGCGCACCCAGGCGAAATAAAGCGCTTTCATCCTCGTCTCAGTCGCCGCCGGCATGGTCGTAGCTTGCCTTCATATAGTCCCAACCGGTGTAAAGCGTCAGGATCGCCGCGATCCAAAGCAGCACGATCCCGGTCGTGATCGACCCCGGCAGCAGCGCTTCGCCGGCTGGCCCGACGATCAGGAACCCGAGCGCGACGAATTGGACGGCGGTCTTCCATTTGGCGAGCGCCGTCACCGGTAGCGGAACCCTGAGCTCAGCCAGATATTCGCGCAGGCCCGAAACCAGGATTTCCCGGCACAGGATCACGATCGCCGCCCACAGCGACAGGCCCGAGATCGTCTGGTTGGCGGAGAGCACTAGGATCACAGCGGAGACGAGAAGCTTGTCGGCGATCGGGTCGAGCATTCTGCCGAGCGACGACTGCTGCGACCAGGCGCGAGCCAGATATCCATCGAAAAAATCGCTGATTCCCGCGGCGATGAAGATCGCCAGCGCCGTCCACCGCGCCCACGGCTCCTGCGGCCAGAACAAAAACCCCGCGACCAGCGGAACCGCCGCGACCCGCGCGTAGGTCAGAATATTGGGCAAGGACCAGTTGCGACTGATCTGGCGGGCGGTCGAGGATGCCATTTACAGCGCAGCAGACATCCTGCCCGCCCGTCCGTCAATAGCGTTCGACTGACCCTGACTGACCCTGGCGCCGGCCGCGGCCGCTCGCCGACGGCCGCCGACAAAACTGGGGACGAGGGCCCGCGTCGGCGCTTAAGGCCGCGCAACATCGTCTAAGGTCAGGATCCTGTTTGTCGCCGGGACCAAGCTCGAAGGACTAGAGCGCCATGTCGAACGTTCATGTCGTCGGCCACCCGCTGGTGCAGCACAAGCTGACCCTGATGCGCGACAAGACCGTCTCGACCAAGGGGTTCCGGCAGCTGATGAACGAGATCGGAATGCTGCTGGCCTACGAGGTGACGCGCGATCTGCCGCTCGAACTGGTCGAGGTCGAGACGCCGCTCGCCAAGACGATGGCGCCCACGATCGCGGGCAAGAAGCTGGTGTTCGCGCCCATTTTGCGCGCCGGCGTTGGTTTTCTCGACGGGATGCTCGATCTCGTGCCGAGCGCCCGGGTCGCCCACATCGGCCTCTATCGCGACCCGCAAACCCTGGAGGCGGTCGAATATTACTTCAAGGCCCCGGCCGACGTCGCCGATCGGCTGGTGATCGTGATGGACCCGATGCTTGCGACCGCCAATTCAGCCGTCGCAGCCATCGACCGCCTCAAGCGCCGCGGGGTGAAGGACATCCGCTTCGTCTGTCTTCTCGCCGCGCCTGAGGGGATTGAGCGGCTGACCAAGGCGCATCCGGACATCGAGATCTGGACCGCGGCGATCGATGAGAAGCTCAATGAGCACGGCTACATTATCCCCGGCCTGGGCGACGCCGGGGACCGCATGTTCGGCACGAAATAGGACGGGCGGCGTATCGAGCCCCACTCACGCAGGCCCAGCCCCGCTGGGGAGCGAGGGCGCCGCGGGAGGGTCTCGGCGGTCGCGTTTTACTTGCGGCGTCGACGCTGTTGTCCCAGTCCCATCTGCTTCGCCAAAGCCGACCGAGCCTTGGCGTAAGCCGGCGCGACCATGGGATAGTCGGACGGAAGACCCCATTTCTCGCGATACTCTTCGGGAGAGAGATTGTATTGGGTCCGCAAGTGGCGCTTCAGCGACTTGAATTTGCGACCGTCTTCCAGGCAGATGATATAATCGCTGGTAATCGACTTCTTGGGCGGGACAGCGGGCTTGGCGGCTTCCACGACGACAGGTTGAGCGCCGGTCGCGACACGCACGATTGCCGCGTGAACCTCGCTGAGAAGGGCCGGCAACTCGCTTGACGGCACGGAATTGTTCGACACGTAGGCGGAAACGATCTCCGCGGCGAGTTCAACGTGATTTGTGGATTCGCTCATTGTAGACGTTACTCCAAAAGGTTGCCTGTCGAGACCGCCCTTCTAGCAATCAGCTTCAGGCCATTCTGCTCGTCCGACCACGACGAGCGTCCTCATTATTTGCCGCTTATTGCGACTTGGGCGAGCATGATATAGCGCAAAAGAAAACATCGCACAAGACAAACGATGGTGATTTTAACTAGGGCATGGACCGAGATTGGTTGAATACTCACTATGCACGGGCGGACGGAGTCTGAATTTACACAAAAAAAGAACTTTCTTCACCTTGACAGAGCGCGGTTAGCGTGCCGTGAACAAGCTTTCAGCGAATCATCGGGCGCCGAATCCAAGATGGTTTTGCCTCGATGTGCAAGATTGCGATTCCTCCTAACTCTGGGCCATGGACAGTCGGGCTCCCCGCTCCTCGCCGCGGCGGGCCGCCTTCACCTGCGCCGCTGCTTGGCCGGTGATTGTCGAGCGCAAGACAATAGCGGCGCAAAGGATGTCAACGGCGCTGAAAGCGCTTATATGCGTGGCGCCGAATAGGTTGATCGGCGCGTCCTGGGCTCCAATGCAACATCATAAGACGTCAACATTCATCGCCGCGCGCAGTAACCGGGCGCGGCGGACGACGCTGACCGGGACGGTCGAGCTTCTATGGCCTTACATCTGGCCGGCGGACCGCGCTGATCTGAAGCTGCGCGTGTTTCTCGCCGTCGCCCTGATGTTGCTCTCCAAGTTGTTCACGATCGCAATTCCCTACTCCTACAAGTGGGCTACAGACGCGGTCGCCGGCAAGCTTACACTCGACGCGGTCCCGCTGCCGCGCGTTCTTTTGGGCGCCGTTGCGCTAACCGTCCTCTATGGGGTCTTGCGGATCGTCATGGCGTTGACCCAGCAGGGGCGCGACGCGTTGTTCGCGGCCGTCGCCATGAACGCGGTGCGCCGACTGGCGATCGAAGTATTCGAGCATTTGCATCGCCTGTCGCTGCGTTTTCATCTGGAGCGCAAGACCGGCGGGCTCACGCGGGTTCTCGAGCGCGGCCGCAACGCCATCGAGACCATCGTTCGCACCTCGATGCTGACCGCGGTTCCGACCGTCGTCGAGTTCGCGCTGGTTGTCGCCGCGATGCTGATCTCGTTCGACTGGCGCTACGTCGTGGCGATTACCCTTACGGTGATCGCTTATCTGACATTTACTACGCTGGCCACCAATTGGCGCATCGGCATTCGTCGTTCGATGAACGAGAGCGACACGGACGCCAATACCAAGGCGATCGACAGCCTGCTCAACTTTGAGACGGTGAAGTATTTCGGCGCCGAAGAGCGAGAGGCCGCGCGATACGACAAGGCGATGGCGCGATATGAGCGCATGAGCGTGCGAACCTACGTCTCCCTGGCGGCGCTCAATGCCGGTCAGGCGGTCATTTTCACCCTCGGTCTGATCGTGGTTCTGGTGATGTGCGTCGCCGAGGTGAGGAATGGAACGAAGACCGTCGGCGCGTTTGTGCTGGTGAATCTGATCATGCTGCAACTCTACCAGCCGCTCAATTTCATGGGGATGGTCTATCGCGACATCAAGCAGGCGATCATCGACGTCGAGGCGATGTTCGCCATCCTGGCGCAGAATCCCGAGATCGAAGACCTTCCCGGGGCGCAGCCATTGAAGGTGAGCGCCGGCGCGGTCCGGTTCGAGAACGTCGAGTTCGCCTATGATCCCGGCAGGCCGATCCTGCGCGGCGTCTCGTTCGACGCGCCCGCGGGCCATACGATCGCCATCGTCGGGCCGTCGGGCGCCGGCAAGTCCACGATCTCGCGGCTCCTGTTCCGGTTCTACGAGCCGAGCGCGGGGCGCATCCTGATCGACGGGCAAAACATCGGCGCCGTCACCCAGAGTTCCCTCCGCGCGGCGATCGGCATGGTGCCGCAGGACACGGTGCTGTTCAACGATACGCTCCTCTACAACATCCGCTACGGGCGAGACGGCGCCAGCGAGCGGGACGTCGTCGCGGCGGCCGAGAACGCGCAGATCGATTGGTTCATCCGCTCGCTGCCGCTTGGCTATGAGGCGCCGGTCGGCGAGCGGGGCCTCAAGCTTTCGGGCGGCGAGAAGCAGCGGGTCGCCATCGCCCGCACGATACTGAAGGCGCCGCCGATTCTGGTCCTCGACGAAGCGACGTCGGCGCTCGACAGTTTTACCGAACGCGAGATTCAGTCGGCCCTGGAGCGCGTCTCGCGCGGACGCACGACGATCGTAATCGCGCACCGCCTCTCGACCGTGGTCGACGCCGACGAGATCCTGGTGCTCGACAAGGGCGTCATCGCCGAGCGCGGCACGCATCAGGAGCTCCTGGGGCGGGGCGGAATCTATTCGGCGATGTGGAGCCGCCAGAGACAGCTCGACGCGGCGCAGGAATTGTTGCGGCGCGCGGGAAGGGAGGACGATCTGGGCGCCCCCGACGACCTCGCTTCCCAGCCCGCGCCGTGACATTCGAGGCGTTTGGCGCCATGAGTGCGCGCGGATTTTCTTCGGGCGGGTGAATGAGCATCGTAAAATCGTTGCGCGGTCAGCTCGCGCCGATCCATCCGGAAGGCTATCTGTTCGTTCTCGGCTTCGCGGTCGCGACGCTCATTCTGTGGTGGATATGGGCGCCGCTCGGATGGCTCGGCCTCATCGCAACTTTGTGGTGCGCGTATTTCTTCCGCGATCCGGCTCGAGTGACCCCGGTGCGCGGCGACCTCGTGATTGCGCCCGCCGACGGCGTCGTCAGTTTCGCCGGCTTCGCCGCGCCGCCGCCGGAGCTCGGCCTCGGCATGGCGCCGACGCAGCGGGTGTCTATCTTCATGTCGATCTTCGATTGCCACGTCAATCGCGCCCCGGTCCAGGGCCGCGTCGCGCAGATCGTCTATCATCCCGGCCTGTTCCTCAATGCCGACCTCGACAAGGCGAGCGAAGACAACGAGCGCAACAGCATCGTGATCGATACCCCCTCGGGGCGGTTTGGCGTCGTCCAGATCGCAGGCCTCGTCGCAAGAAGGATCGTCTGCTTCACCCACGAAGGCGCGCTCCTGAGCCCCGGCGAGCGCATCGGCCTCATCCGCTTCGGCTCGCGCGTCGACGTCTATCTGCCGCCAGGCGCGCAGATCGTGGTCGGCGTCGATTCGCGCGCGGTCGCGGGCGAGACGGTGATCGGCAAGGTCGCCACCGGGGTCGCGCCGACGCCCTTTCAGCGGAGCTGAGGCGTGAACGAGGCCGGCCCCCTGCCCCGGGCGCCGATCGCGGATGCGGCCCCCGCGCCGCGTGGCCGACGCTTCCGTGCAGTGCCGCTCAGGCTCCTGATCCCCAACATCATCACTCTGTTCGCGCTCGGCCTTGGCCTGACCGCGATCCGCCTGGCGATGGAGGGGTCGATCGAATGGGCGGTCAGCGCGGTCGCAGGCGCGGCCGTGCTCGACGGTCTCGACGGACGGATCGCGCGGGCGCTCAAGGGAACTTCGCGCTTCGGCGCCGAGCTCGATTCGCTTGCCGATTTCGTCGACTTCGGCGTCGCGCCGGCGCTTGTGCTTTATGTGGCGGACCTGCACGCGGCCAAAAATTTCGGCTGGGTCGCGGCGCTCCTGTTCGCCATGGCCTGCGCCCTGCGGCTCGCCCGATTCAATGTGATGATCGACGAAGATCAGCCGGCGTGGCGCAAGACTTTTTTCGTCGGCATGCCAGCGCCTGCGGGCGCGATCGTCGGCCTGTTGCCGATCTACCTCCACTACGCTTTCGACCTCGGCCCGCCGACCCCGGGGTCCGCCGTGGTCGAAAGTCTCTATGTCCTTGGCGTGGCCCTGCTGCTGGCGAGCCGGGTCCCGCACTTTTCTGGCAAGTCGCTCGGCCGGGTGCCGCGTGAATATGTGGCGGTGGTGCTGGTTGGAGTCGCCGCCGCGCTATTGCTCCTGTTCAATTTTCCGATGCAGGCGCTGGTCGCCGTCACCCTTGCCTATCTGGCCTCGATCCCGTTCGCGGTCAGGCGCTATCGGGCGCTCGACCGCGCGGCGCAATAGGGGTCATATCGGCCGCGTTATTCGCTCTTGCGCTGAAAACAGAGTCGGGCATCATAGGCCAGCGTCGGCGCGAGCGGCGCCATGGCCATCGGCCTTGTCGATGGGTATTGTTCCGCCGCTTCCCGGATTGGCGCCTTGATGTCAACGAAAGAGTTTCGTTTCCCGATTGGAATACGCGGGCGCGTTTTTCGCGCCGCGTGCATTGTCGCGGCGGCGATTGCGCTCGCGGCCTGCAACTCCAAGAACGCCTATGTGCCGCCGCCGCCGCCCAAGGTGATCGTAGCCCAGCCGCTCCAGCAGCCCGTGACCCTGTATCTCGAGTTGACTGGCAATACGGCGCCGTTCAACACCGTCGATCTTGTCGCCCGGGTCCAGGGCTTTCTGGAATCGATCAATTACGCCGACGGAGCCGCGGTGACCAAGGGAACGCAGCTGTTCGGCATCGAGCGCGACATCTATCAGCAGCAACTCGATCAGGCGAAGGCGACCCTCGCCTCCGATCTGGCGGCTGAAGACTACAACCGATCGGAATATCAGCGCCAGGCTGCGCTCGGCAGAAACGATTTCGCCAGCCAGGCGACCGTCCAGGAGTGGAAGTCCAAGCTCGACCAGTCCTCCGCCTCCGTGCTCAACGCGCAGGCCGCCATCGAGCTCGCCAACATCAACCTCGGCTATACGAACGTGCTTGCGCCGTTCGACGGCGTCGTCACCAATCATCTCGTCGATCTCGGCGCACTGGTCGGCTATTCGGGGCCAACCAAGCTCGCAACCATCATCCAGGCTGTGCCGCTCTATGTCTATTTCACGATGAGCGAGCCGCAAATTCTGGCCATTCAGCGAAACCTCGCGGAGCACGGAACCAGCTTGCGCACGTCAGACCTGTCGGACGTCCCGGTCGAGATCGGGCTCGATGGCGAAGACGGCTATCCGCACAGAGGGCACCTGGACTACGCTTCGCCCCAGGTCGACTTTGCTACCGGCACGCTAACGGCCCGCGCGCTGTTCGAAAACAAGGATCGCGCTCTGCTGCCGGGCCTGTTCGTGCGGGTGCGGACGCCGATCGCGCATCAGGACAAAGCCCTGATGGTCAGGGCGGAGTCAATCGGGACGAGCCAGGAAGGCAGTTATCTGCTGGTCGTCAACGCGGACAATGTCGTCGAGCGCCGAGTTGTGAAGACCGGGGTGCGGCAGGGCCAGTTTCGGATCATCGAATCCGGACTCGACGCCGGCGACTGGGTGGTGACCGAAGGTACGCAGCGCGCCTTCCCCGGGGCCAAGGTCGACCCGCAGCGAACCTCATTGACGCCGCCCGCGGCCGAGCCGGCAAACTCC
The DNA here is from genome assembly GCA_049584355.1 of Roseiarcus sp. GTDB lineage: Bacteria > Pseudomonadota > Alphaproteobacteria > Rhizobiales > Beijerinckiaceae > Roseiarcus. The sequence goes on from JBAUXQ010000821.1 coordinate 8,661, forward strand.
GGCAAGGCGGGCGCCGCCGATCCGGCGGCGAAATGAACCCTCGGGGCGGGCGGGCATGATTTCGCGCTTCTTCATCGACCGGCCGGTGCTGGCCAATGTGCTGGCGTTGTTCTTTGTCCTGATCGGCCTCGTCGCCCTCATCCAATTGCCGACGTCGCAATATCCCAATGTCGTCCCGCCGACTGTGCAAGTAACGACGCGCTACCCCGGCGCCAGCGCCAGGACGCTCGTCGACACCGTCGCGCTGCCGCTCGAGCAGAATATCAACGGCGTCGAGAACATGCTCTACATGCAATCGACGAGCGCGGACGACGGCACTTACACCCTGGTCGTCACCTTCGCGATCGGCACGGATCCCGACGAGGACGAGATCCTGGTCCAGAACCGCGTCTCGGCCGCCATTTCCTCCCTCCCCCTGGAAGTACAGGTCCAGGGCGTGACGACGAAGAAGAAGTCGACCTCGATTCTCGAATATGTCGGCTTGACCTCGCCCGACGGCCGCTTCGACAGCCTGTTCCTGGCGAACTACGCCGTCATCAATGTGGTGAACGAACTTGAGCGCCTGCCCGGCATCGGCGACGTGTCGGTGATCGGCGCCGGGCAATACGCAATGCGCATATGGATGAACCCGGACCTGCTTCAGGCGCGCGGCTTGACGCCGCAGGACGTCATCAACGTCATCCAGCAGCAGAGCCAGGAAGTCGCAGCCGGCCAAATCGGCGCGCCGCCGGCCCCGAAAGGCCAGGATTTTCAGTACACGTTGAACCTCAAGGGCCGGCTCGACGATCCCGCCGAGTTCGAGAACATCATCGTCAAGGTCGATTCCGCCAACGGCGGACGCATCACCCGAATCCGCGACATCGGCCACGCCGAGCTCGGCGCCCAAACCTACAGCGAGGCGTTTAACTACGACGGCAAGCCGGCCGCCGGGATTGGCATCTCCCTCTTGCCGGGCGCCAACGCCATCGACGCCGCCAACAAGGTGAAGGCCAAAATGGACGAGCTCGCCAAGAGCTTCCCGGAGGGCCTCACATACGTCACGCCGTACGACACGACGAAATTCGTCAGGGCCGCGATCAAAGAAGTTTACAAGACGCTGTTCGAGGCTCTCATTCTGGTGCTCATCGTCATTCTGGTATTCCTGCAGAATTGGCGCGCCATGCTGGTCCCGGCCACCACTGTGCCTGTGACCATCATCGGCGCCTTCGCCGCGATGGCCGCGCTGGGTTTTTCGATCAATCTCCCAACCCTGTTCGCGCTCATCCTTGCGATCGGCATCGTCGTCGACGACGCGATCGTCATTGTCGAAGGCGTCTCGCGCTATGTCGAGCAAGGCATTCCCGGCCGCGAGGCGGCCGGCAAGGCGATGGACGATCTGACCGGTCCGGTGATCGGAATTACCCTGGTGCTAATGTCGGTTTTCATTCCCGCCGCTTTCCTGCCGGGGCTGACCGGGCAGATCTACCGGCAGTTCGCTCTGGTCATCGCAGCGACCGCCTTCATCAGCGCCATCAACGCGATGACCTTGAAGCCCACCCAAAGCGCGTTGTGGCTGAGGCCGCCAACGCCGAATGCGAGGCACAACTTTTTTGTTCGCGGCTTCAATGTCGTCTACGGCGCCGCCGAGCGCGGCTATTCGAGGCTCATGGGCGCGATGACCCACCGGAGCCTGGCGATGGTGGTCCTCGCGCTTTTTCTTGTCGCGGGCGCGATCTGGGGACTGACCCGGGTGCCGACCGGCTTCCTCCCGACCGAGGACCAGGGCTACCTGATCGTCGTCGCCCAGCTGCCCGACGGCGCCTCCAAGGAGCGCACGGATGCGGTGATGGACAAGATTTCAAAGATTGCCGGGGCTGTGCCGGGGGTCGACCACGTGGTTACCGTCAGCGGCATTTCGATCTTCGACAATCTGGCGAGCCTCGCTAACGCGGGCGTAGGCTTCGTCATCCTGAAGGACTGGGACGCACGCCTTAAAGAGGCCGGGCAGGACGTCCGCACGATCGCGCAGCGCCTGAACGGCGGCCTGCAAAGCATACCGGAAGCCATCACGTTCGCGGTCCCCCCGCCGCCGATCCAGGGAATCGGCAACGTCGGGGGCTTCACCATGCAGGCCGAAATCAAGAACGGCGATTTCGACTACGCGCTGTTGCAAAGTCTCACCAGCACCGTGGTCAACGACGCGAACGCACAGTCCGCTCTGCAAAGAGTCGCGACCACCTATCGGGCAGGCGCGCCGCAGTTCACGGTGACCGTCGACCGCATCAAGGCGGAGACCCTCGGCATCACGGTCGGACAAGTATTCGCGGTCCTTTCGGGCTATGTCGGATCGAACTACGTCGCCCAGTTCAACAAGTTCGGCCACGTTTTCCAAATCTACACTCAGGCGGAGGCGACGTACCGCGCCACCGCCGAAGACATCCGCAAGCTCAAGGTCAAAGCGGGCGATGGAACCATGACGCCGATCGGCACCGTGGTCGATGTCAGCGAAGTCCAGGGTCCTCCCCTTATCAGCCTCTACAATCTCTATCCGTCGTCGACGATCATCGGCGGCTCGGCGCCCGGTTTCAGTTCCGGCCAGGCGCTCGACATCATGGATCAGATCGGCGCCCAGGCGCTGCCGAAGGGGACGGGTTACGAATGGACCGCGATGTCGTACCAGGAGAAAGAGGTCGGTTCGCAGATCTACTTCGTCTTCGGCCTCGCGCTGCTGCTCGTCTATTTCGTCCTGGCCGGCCAGTACGAGAGCTGGATCCTGCCGTTTGCGGTGCTCCTGGCCGTGCCGCTGGCCCTCTGGGGGACAGTCGGCGCGTTGACCTACTTCGGCGCTACCAACGTTGCCGCCAGCCAGAGCGGCGTCGCCTCCGTCAATCTCTACACCCAGATCGGCCTGATCCTCCTGATCGCGCTCGGAGCCAAGAACGCGATCCTTATCGTCGAATACGCCCGCCAGAGGCGGGCCGAAGGCATGGAGGTCGTCGACGCGGCGATCGAGGGGGCGCGGCTGAGGTTCCGGCCGATCATCATGACCTCTTTCGCCTTCATCCTGGGTGTCCTGCCGCTCGTCCTCGCCACCGGCGCCGGCGCCTCGGCGCGCCAGTCGATCGGGATCGCGGTCTTCTTCGGCATGATGTCCTCGACCTGCCTGACGGTGGTGTTCGTTCCGTCGTTTTATGTGGTGATGCAGAACCTTGAGGAGCGGCGAAAACGTAAGCCCGCGTCCCAGGCGACAGCCCCGCTCGCTCAGCCGAAGGACGCCCCCGGCTCGTCGCCCGCCTGACGACGCGTCCTGCGGCGCCAGCGAGCTTCTGGCCTTTGCAGGACGCCCGCCATAGACTTTTCGGCCTGAGCGCCGACTTAGAGGCGCGCGGGAGGGATCGTCATGAGGCTTGTCTGTCTGTCGCTGCTCGCGTCTTCTGTTCTGTCGCCTGCCGTCCTTGGGCAAACGCCGCCATTGGTCATGTCGGAGGCGATGGTCCAATCGTCCGACCCCGGAATTCAAATCTATGTGCGCAACAAGCACGCGGCGGACATGACGTCCTTTTCCCCCGACAGGACGCTGCTCTTCATTCACGGGGCGACCTATCCGGCGGAAACCAGCTTCGATCTGCCGATCGAGGGCGTCTCGA
>JBAUXQ010000822.1:0-2089 GCA_049584355.1 Roseiarcus sp.
CGATCGGCCTCGGGGAGGACGGCCCGACCCATCAGCCGGTCGAGCATCTGGCGGCGATGCGGGCGATGCCGAATTTCTATATCTGGCGCCCGGCCGACAGCGTCGAGACCGTCGAGTGCTGGCAGGCTGCGCTCAAGCGCGAGCATTCGCCCTCGATCCTCGCGCTGACCCGGCAGGGCCTGCCGGCGCTCAGGACCACCCATGTGGCGGAAAACTTGTGCGCGCGCGGCGGCTACGAGATTTCGCCGGCTTCAGGCGAGGCCCAGGTGTCGATCTTCGCCTCCGGCTCCGAAGTGTCGCTCGCCGTCGCCGCGCAGGCGCTGCTGAAAGAGAAGGGAGTCGCCGCCCGGGTCGTGTCGCTTCCCTGCTTCCCGGTGTTTTTCGAGCAGCCGGAGGACTATCGCCGCTCGGTGATCGGCGCCGCCAAGGTCAAGGTCGGGGTCGAGGCGGCGGTGAGGTTCGGCTGGGACGCGATCATCGGCGACGGGCCGTTCATCGGCATGCACAGCTTCGGCGAAAGCGGGCCTTACAAGGCCGTCTTTCAGCATTTCGGCATCACGCCCGAGGCGGTGGTCGAAGCGGCGCTCGCTCGGCTCAAGGCGTAAGCGTCCTCGCGGGGACGACATCAGCGCCGCCCCTACGCGGGTTTCCGCCCGCGCGGGCTTGCGTTTTCAGGGGAGCGGTAGTTTGGCCAGTCTAAGCGGCGCAGCGCCGCACTCCTATGCGATCGCCGGCGGCGAGGACGGAAAGCGGCGGCTCGACCTCCTCTCCGACATCATGCGCGAAACAACCCTGCGGCTCATCCAGGACGCGGGGCTCAAGCGCGGCGACCGGGTTCTCGACGTGGGCTGCGGCGGCGGCCATGTCGCGCTGGACATGGCGCGGATCGTCGGATCTGAGGGCCATGTTCTCGGCATTGATTTCGATCCGCATGTGCTCGAGCTCGCGCGCGAGGACGCGCGGAAAGCAGGCGCCCGGACGGTCGAATACCAAACCGCCGACGCGCATCGCTTCGACGGCGGCCCGTTCTCCTTCATCCACGCGCGCTTTCTTCTGTCTCACGTGAGCGAACCCGATCGGGTCTTCGACCGGCTCAAGGCGATGCTCGCCCCGGGCGGACGGATCGCGGTTGAGGATATCGACATGTCCGGCGCCTATTGTTTTCCGGCCGATGGGGCGCAAGACCGCTACCAGGCGCTCTATACGGAAGCGGTGCGGCGCGGCGGAGGCGATGCGAACCTCGGCCGCCGCCTGCCGGCGGTCGCGCTCGCGGCGGGGGTTCATGCGCGCTGGCGGGTGTTCCAACCCGTCCACGCCGCCGGGCCCGAGAAGCGGCTGACCGCCGTCACAATGGACATGATCCGCGGGTCCTTGCTGCGCTACGGCCTCGCCGACGCGAGCGAGATTGACGCAATCACTGAGCGCCTCAACGCTTTCGCCGACGACCGCTCGACGCTGGTCGCGCTTCCCCGGATGGTCCAGGTGTGGGGCGCCGTTTAGCCGGCGTCGCGGGCAAATCGTCGCGGGCGCTGATTGGCCTAGACTTTCGGGCGAGGATCGGACATTAAGCCGTCGCTTTCACCAAGCAGACGCGCGCCTGAGCCCGGACCCGGAGGGTCCGTCGATCGTAAGCGGGCGCGAGAGGAGAGACGGGGATGGTTGCCAAGGTAGCGATCAATGGCTTCGGCCGCATCGGGCGGCTCGTGCTGCGCGCGATATTGGAGTCCGGCCGCAAGGATATCGAGGTCGTCGCCATCAACGATCTGGGACCGGTTGAGACCAACGCCCACCTCTTGCGCTTCGACAGCGTCCACGGGCGCTTTCCGCACGAGGTCAAGGTCGAAGGCGACACGATGATCGTCGACGGCCACAAGATAAAGGTCACTGCGATCAAGGATCCGGCCGAGCTTCCGCACAAGGCGCTCGGCGTCGACGTCGCGCTCGAATGCACCGGGATCTTCACCGCACGCGAGAAGGCGGCGGCGCATCTCAAGGCGGGCGCGAAGAAGGTCCTCATTTCCGCGCCGGCCGAAGGCGCGGACTTGACGGTCGTCTATGGCGTCAACAACGACAAGCTGACCAAGGACGC
>JBAUXQ010000823.1:0-2584 GCA_049584355.1 Roseiarcus sp.
GTTCCTCCAGCGGCCGGTCGCGCAATCCGAGTTCGACCGGCACATCGTAAAGCCGGCCACGCGCGAAGCGGCGATAGAAATGCCGCAATCCCGGAACGATCACCCTGACGACCGGCGCCTCGATGTCCGGACGCGTCTGATCGAGGACGAGGAAATCGAGGCCCGCCCGTTTCGCGATCGACACGCAGGCTGCCGCCTGCTCGCGCGTATCGAGATGGCCAAACTTCGAGCGGAGCTCCGGCTGGACCATCGGATTTCCGCTTGGCGTCAAATAGGGATGGTCCTTGAGGCGCAACGGAGTGGCGCCGTCGAGGCTCGATTTCTCCCCGGTCCCGCCGCCCATGAGACCCAGGGATAGAAATTGATTCAGCTCCGTCAGCGCCCGCAACAAGGCGATTCGGGCATCGAAATGCGCGCCGGAACCGAATTCAATATTTTCCCGCCCGTTTTGCATCCAGTGCGTGACCGCGACAAACGTCGGGATCCCGAGATCGCTGCTCACGTCGAGCACCCAAAGCCGGCGGCCGGTTTGGGCCAGTTGATTTTGCAGATCGCGAACATAGGAATCATCGAACTGGCCAAGGTCCAATTCCGGCCGCTGCAGTCGATTGTACCACCAGATCGCGTATGCATCCCTTTCCACCAGCTCGAGGAATCCCTGGACGATTGCCTCCTCGAGCGTGTTGCCGGCGGCGCAGCCGTTGGAATCCGCGGCGAACGCGGCGGCGCCGCGGTAAAAGAAATACAGGAGGCTGGTCGGAAGATATTTGAAGCGCGCGTCGCGCAGAGACCAGACCGGCGACCATTCGATCCTTGCCGATCGATCGAAGAGCGCCGGGATCGCCGCCTGCTCGTCCAAGCCTGCCGTCGGCGGCCCGCTTTGTCGCAATTGCGCGTCGCTGAACAGCAGGACTTCGTTTGGAGGAATAGCCTCGCCAGAGGCGAAATCGGTAAACCGCCGCTTTGCTCGGATCTCGTCGCCCTGAAAAATCCCGGAATAGCGCTCGATCGCCTCCATGAGCGCGCTGGCTTCACCCTGCTCGGCCGTGCTTCCCTTGCCGAAACTGCCGCTGCTCAACCCCGCCCTGAGCTCACGAACCGTCTCCGCCGGTCCCGAAAAATTGTGCGTTGCATAGTAGTTGGTGTTCAAAGGCAGATCGGCCTGGATCCGCTCGAGACGCGAGACAACGCCGGTGAGCGGGCTCACATGCCTGCGGAAACGCGCAACCGTGGCCGACGACGAAACGCTGCGATACCCGCCGCTCGTCACGACGACCTTGCCGCCTGCGCCAAGCTCGACCGGGGCCGGCGCACGGCGGGGATCGCGCAGTTTCTTTGGGCCACAACTCGGGCATTGCGGGCGAGCCGCCACATGATGCTTCACAATGGTCGAGCCCATGAGGTCGAGGCTGATGATGTGATCGCTCAATTGCGTGCGAAAATCCGTGGCGATGGCTTTCGCGACCTCGACAGCCGCAAGCTGGACGGCGCTCTGTCCGAGCGTCTGTCGGGCCAGAGGCGAAACGGCGAGGCAGCGGGCCTGTCTGCGGTCGAGGAGCGCCTTGACCTCCCGGTTTCTTTTCATTCGCTCGGCAAGGCACATCCAGCAGGCGCTCTGCCCCGGTCTGAACACCGGCCCCACCAGGGGGAAAATGCCGGAGGGTTGGACGAGCGCCCACGGGGCGCCATCCGATAAATGCTGCCGGTTCAATTCGGCCAATCGTGGCTCGAGATAATCGTTCACCAACATGACCGTGAGATCGGGGGAGCGCTTGACGACGCGAACGCCCAGCCCGCTCAGGGCTGCCCCGAGTTCGGTCTCCCCCTGGACGTCGATTGATTGAATGCGCACGCGGCATTTGCGGAGATTTTGCTCCGCGGTCTCCGGCGACAATCCGAGGCTCGCCCAATAGCCGGCTACGGCGCCACTCGAAGAGCTGGATGCTGGAACGACATAGCGACGGTCGACCAGCCGCTTTAGGGCTTCACGGATTTTGTCGGCTGGAAAATCCTGCTCCAGATCACGAATGAGCTCCCGAAAGCTCTTTCCACCCTTCGCTATCGCGGAGGAGAGGGCGCAATAGAGTTCGCCATGAAGCAGGAACTTCCGATCGTCGGAATAGAGGCAAACGACATCGGGCGGCAACACATAGACGGTGAAATTCGGCGCGAACTGCGGAACGTCTCTGCCGTTATCCAATTCCAACCTTTTCCCGCGATCGCCCGTCATGAAATCATTACGCGCGCGTTCGCCGCACTTCCGGACGCCAATACAATGCCTATTCTCTCTGTCCTCGAGCTCGCGCGCTGGCGTTTCTGACGCTGGCGTTTATCGATACTTCCCTACCCGGTTGGCCGCTCTTCGCACGCGGGGCGCGGGCAACAAAGTTTCTGGCCGACTCCGACCTAATCGAACCCGGGCGCGAGCACTTGAGTCCGTCAAGGTAATCGCAAAGGCGTTCCGGTCTAGCAGAGGCCGCAACCTCCCCACGACAAGCAGCAGCCGCCCCAGCCCCACCCCCAGCCGCAGCCCCCGCAGCCTCCCCAGCCACCACAGCCGCCCACCCGGCAGCCTCTGCAGCCT
>JBAUXQ010000824.1:0-4737 GCA_049584355.1 Roseiarcus sp.
GCCTCAGGTCGCCGACCGGTCGGCCGATGAACCCTGGGGCCCGCTCGGCGGCGACCGCGCTGACGCAAATGCGGGTGCCGAGCTGCTTGTTGACCGCCTCGAGCCGCGCCGCGGCGTTGATGGTGTCGCCGTAAGCCGTGTAGTCGAACAGCCGCCCGCCGCCGAAGTTGCCGACGATCGCCGGTCCCGCATGAACGCCGATGCGGGTCGCGCCAAGCGCCGCGCCGCGCGCATTCCATTCGCGGCGGTATGCTTCGGCGCATGCGTCGAGCGCGAGCGCGCAGGCGATCGCCCTCTTGGCCGCGTCGGGCTGTTCGGCGGGAGCGCCGAACAGGACATGGATCGCGTCGCCAATGATCTTGGCGACCGTGCCATCGTGCGCGAACACAATTTCTGTCATGCCTTCGAGATAGCCGCTGAGCAGGCTCGCAAGCTCTCTGGGGTCGAGCGACTCGACCAGCGGCGTGAAGCCGGCGATGTCGGTGAACAGGGTCGCGATCTCGCGCCGCTCGCCGCCGGGCGCGAGGGCGTTGGCGTCGGCAGCAAGGCTCAGCGCGAGATTGGGCGAGAAATAGCGCGACAGCGACGCGTGCGCCCGCTCCGCCGCCGCCTGGCGCGCGCGCGCATCCTTGAGGTCGGCGACATGGGCGATCGTCTTGCGCACCGTGGTCTCGAAGTCGGCGAAATCGATCGGCTTGGTGAGGAAGTCGAAGGCGCCGCGATTCATGGCGGTGCGGATATTGGCCATGTCGCCGTAGGCCGAAACGATCACGGTCGAGAACCGGGTCGCTTCGTCCTGCATCTTGGCGAGCAGGGTCAGCCCGTCCATCCGTGGCATGTTGATGTCGGAGACGACCATGTCGAAGTCGCGGTTCTCGGCGAGGAAGGCCAGCGCCTCGATACCGTCGCGGGCGAAGCCGAAAGCAATCGACCCCTCCTTGATCTGGCGGCGGAATTTCTGCCGTATCAGGTCTTCGAGATCGGGCTCGTCGTCGACGACGAGGACTTTCGCCGTCATTGGGGACCCGTCGCGGCGTCCAGCCGGCGGCCGATCTCGCCGCGCAATTCGGGAAAGTCGATCGGCTTGGTGAAGAGGCCGGCTGCGCCGGCCTCGATCGCCTTCCGCCGCGTTTCCGAATCGCCGTAGGCGGTGATCATGATCACCGGCACGTCGGGCCGCGCCTTGCGCGCGCGGGGCAAGAGTTCGATTCCGCTCATGCCCGGCATGTTGACGTCGGAGAGGATGAGAATGAGGCGGGCGCTCTCCGCCGCGCCGACGCGTTCCAGCGCCTCCGGCGCGCTCCGGGCGAACTCCATGTCGAAGCGCGAGGTGCGCAACTCCTTGCGGAATTGCTGGCGGAAGAGTTCGGCGACGTCCGGTTCGTCGTCGACGACCAGGATCAGCGCGCTCATAGCCCGCTTCCCGCGCGCGGAAGCACGATGGTGAACTGCGTATACGCCCCCGGCTCGGTCGAAACCTCGATAGTCCCGCCATGCTGCTTGACCACGATATCGTGGCTGAGCGACAGGCCGAGCCCGGTGCCTTCCCCGGCGGGTTTGGTGGTGAAGAACGGATTGAACATCTTGGCCTTCACCTCGTCGGGAATCCCGGTTCCATTATCGCGAATGGCGATTTCGACGCTGTGTCCTAGATCACGCGTCGAGGCGGTCAGCGTCGGCTCGTAAGCTCCGTCCGCGTCGGCCTGTTTGCGCTTTGCGGTCGCGTAGAAGCCATTTGAAATCAGGTTCAGGACCACCCGCGTCATCTCCTGTGCGTAAACCTCCGCGGCGCCGGCGTTCGGGTCGAGCGATTTGACGATCGTGACGTTGAAGCCGGGCTTCTCCGCCCGCGCCCCGTGATAGGCGAGATTGAGCGCTTCTTCCACCATCGCGTTCACGTTGGTCGTCGAGCGCTCGCCCGAGCCCTCGCGCGAATGCAGGAGCATGTTCTTGACGATCGAATCGGCGCGCTTGCCATGGCTCACGACCTTGTCGAGGTTGCCCTCGATGGTTCCGATCAGCTCTTCCGCTTCTCCGCGCCGGGCGTCGTCCAACGGCGCGGCCTTGATCACGTCGGCCAACTCGCCGACCAGCTCGCGCGACAGCGCTGAGAAATTGTTGACGAAATTGAGCGGGTTCTTGATCTCGTGGGCGATGCCGGCGGTGAGCTGGCCGAGGGAAGCGAGCTTTTCCGACTGGATGAGGCGATCCTGCGCCTTGCGCAGGTCATCGAGCGAGGCGGCGAGCTCCCTGGTGCGCGCCTGCACCTCGTCGAACAGGCGCACGTTTTCGAGCGCGATGACCGCCTGATCGGCGAAGGTCTGGACGATCTCGATTTGCCGATCCGTGAATTCTCGCGGCTCGGCGCGCGTCAAGATGATGGCGCCCTCCACCCCCTCCTTCCTGAGCAACGGCACGCCGAGCAGGGAGCGCACGTTGGTCGCGAGAGAACCCATCGGCACGACATATTCCGGGTCCGCGAGGCAGTCGGGAATGCGCTCGACCTTGCCCGAAAGCAGCACGCGGCCCGCAATGGTCGAGCGTCCCGGCGTCGCAGGGTGATCCCTCAGATATTGGGCGAGCGCGCTCGTATGCTCGGCGCCGATCGTATCGCGGTAGCGGAAGACATCGCCGTCGCGCACGCAGATCGTGCCCGTCAGGGCGCCGCCGAGCTCGACGGCGGACGTGACGAGCGTGTTGAAGACCGCTTGCAGATTGAACGCCGAGCGGCTGATGACCTTCAGCACGTCGGAGGTCGCGGTCTGCATTTGCAGCGCCTCGGTGAGGTCGCGCGTGCGCGCCTGCACCTCTTCGAACAGCCGCGCGTTTTCGATCGCGATCACGGCCTGGTCGGCGAAGGTCTGGACGAGTTCGATCTGGCGCGGCGTGAAGCGCCCCGGCTCCTTGCGCGTCAGCACCAGCGCGCCCTCAATTCCGTCCTTGCCCAGCAGTGGGACGCCCAGCAGGGCGCGCGAGACTTGCCCATGCGCGCCTAGCGGCACGACATAATCCGCGTCCTCCAGTACGTCGGGAATCTCTTCCACCCTGCCCAGCAGAAGCACGCGGCCGACGATCGATCCTCGCCCCGGCGTCGCGGGATGCTCGGCCAGATACTGGGCCATAGCCATGCTGAGACCGGGGCCCGCGTTGCCTCGATAGCGGTAGACGTCGCCGTCGCGAACGCAGATCGAACCGCTGAACGCGCCGCAAAGCTCTACGGCCGATGCCGTTAGCGTGTCGAACACCGCCTGCAAGTCGAACGCCGACCGACTGATGACCTTCAACACATCGGCCGTGGCCGTTTGCTGCTGAAGCGACTCCTCGAGGTCGCGAGTGCGCGCCTGCACCTCGTCGAACAGGCGCACGTTCTCGATGGCGATGACGGCCTGATCGGCGAAGGTCTGCAGGAGGTCGACCTGGCGCTGGGGGAATGGGCCAGTTTGCCCACGTGCGATCACGAGTACGCCGACAACGGCATCGTCGCGCTTCATCGGGACAGCCAGCGTAGAGCGAAAGTCAAGGCCGGCGCCTCGGAGGCCCGCCGTTACTTTCGGATCGACGTCCGGATCATCGAACAGGTCGGTAATGCTATGCACCTCGCCGGTCCTGATCACGCGCTCGGCAGCCGTGCTGCGGCCCGCCCGGATCGGGCGGCCCTTGAACAGGTGGCCGACGTCTTCGGCGCCCCCGCCCGCAATCGCCTTGCACTCGAATCCGTCGTCGCTGCGCAGATAGAGAAGGGCCGCGCCGGCGCCGCAAAGTACGTAGGCCGACTCGACCAGCGTATCGAGCACCGTTTGCAGATCGAACACGGAGCGGCTGATGACCTTGAGCACGTCCGCGGTCGCGGTCTGCTGTTGTAGCGCCTCGCTCAGGTCTTCGGTCCGGGCCTTCACCTCGTTGAAGAGGCGCGAATTATCAATCGCGATCGCCGCCTGATCGGCGAAAGTTTGGACGAGTTTGATCTGGCTCGGCGTAAAGGGTTCGGGCTCGGGACGGCCAAGGCTGAAAATTCCAACCAGCTCGTCCTCGCGCATCAAGGGGACCACGACAATGGCGCGATAGCCGCCCAGCTTGGCTCCCGCCTTATAAAGATAGTCGGGATCGTTCCAGGCGTCTGAGAAATGCGCGACACCGCCCGTCTCCGCGCGCCGCCGAGAATGCAGGGGGTAGCGAACCGGAAGGGGACTTTCGCGGGCCAGGCGCTCGAACGCTTCCGGCAGGCCGAACTGGGTAACGAGGCGGCAAACCTCTCCATCCCGAAGGTGAAGGGTCGCGAGGGGGGCGCGGCAGAGCTTTGCCGCGGCTTCCAGAATCGTCGACGTGGCGAGGTTCAGATCGAAAGCCGAGCGGCTGATGACTTTCAGCACCTCTGCTGTGGCCGTCTGCTGTTCCAGCGACTCCTCGAGGTCGCGCGTGCGCGCCTGCACCTCGTCGAACAGCCGCACGTTTTCGATCGCAATCACCGCCTGATCGGCGAAGGTCGTGACAAGTTCGATTTGGCGCTGAGTAAACGGAACAGGCTCCTCGCGCCCGAGCCCGAAGGCGCCGATGGGTTCGCCATTTCGCAGTAGCGGCACGCCGAGCATGGACCTCACCTTGGTGCGGCGAATTTCGTCCTTTTCCGCGTAGTCCGGGTCGCCCCACGCGTCTTCGATCTGGACCGTCCGATTTTCCAGCGCGACGCGTCCAATCAAGGTCCCCCGGCCGGCCTTGATCTCGGCCGTTTGCTCATGC
>JBAUXQ010000825.1:0-1719 GCA_049584355.1 Roseiarcus sp.
ACCGGCGCCGGGGCAGGCTCGAACGCGACCCGGACGAGGCACAGGGCGACGCTAAACAGGCAACGGGCGCGGGCGACCGCCGAACATGCGCGCAGGGTCCGCGCGACCCCCAATCGAAGCTAAGCGGCCGAGGAACACGTGTCCGAACAAGGATTTGCGCGAACACGCGAACAGGGAGCTTAGCGGCGCGAACAGGCATATTTATTCGCGTCAACAGGGAGCTTTTTTCGCACGAACAGGGAATTTTTTAGCGTTACACGGAATGAGTTCGCCGGGGCGCCGCGGGCTATCGTCGATTCAGCTCTGATGGGCGACGGTCAGGCGTTGGCGAGGCCGGAAGGGGGGCCCCGGGTCGACGCCGAGACAACCGCGGTTCGGTTCACCGCGCCACGAAGCCGATCGCGAAGGCGTTGGCGATGTCGATGAAAAAGGCCGAGACGAGCGGCAGGATGATGAAGGCCTGGGCGCAGGCGCCGTGCAGCTTGGTGACCGCGGTCATGTTGGCGATCGCGGTCGGCGTCGCGCCGAGGCTGATGCCGGTGAAGCCGGCCGAGATCACGGCGGCCTGATAATTTCCGCCCATCGCCGGGAAGACGGCGAAGACAATATAGGCGATCGCCGCGATCGTCTGGGCCGCCAGGACGACGACCAGCGCCGGCCCGAGCCCGCCCAGCGTCCATAGCTGCATGCTCATCAGCGACATCGCCAGGAAGATGTTGAGCGACAAATCCGAGATCAGCGCCAGGGCGCGCGACCGCGTCGGCCACTCGATCGCAGGAATGAGGCGCGGAACAATGTTGGTGACGACGATCGCGACCAACAGGCAGACGACGAACAGCGGCAACTTGACGCCGGTCTCCGCCACCGTTTCCTCGAGCGCGTAGCCGATCAGGATTACCACGTTGAGCACGAGAAGCGTGCGCAGAAGCCCGATGTGGCTGATATCGTCGACGGGCTTGTCGTCCCGATCATCGGGCAAGCCGACAACCGGATCCGGCGCCGACGGTCCGCTCAGTTGGTGACGGGAGATGAGGAAGCCGGCGATCGGGCCGCCGACCAGGCTGGCGACCACAAGTCCAAGCGTCGCGACGGCGATGCCGACTTCGAGCGCGTTGGCGAGCCCGAAGCGCTGAGCGATGATCGGCGCCCAGGCGATCGTGGTGCCGTGTCCGCCGATGAGCGAGGCCGAGCCGAGAAAGGGCGTGATCCCTTTGGGCAGGCCGAGCGCCGCGACGCTGCCGGCGGCGATGAGGTTCTGGATGACGAGATAGGCGAGCGTCAGGCCGAGCAGCACGAGGAAAGGCCGGCCGCCCGAAATGAGGTCGTCGAGCTTGGCGTTGAGGCCGATGCCGGTGAAGAAATAGAGCAAGAGCAAGTCGCGCGCGTCGAGCGAGAAGCCGATCTCGATTCCGAGCCCGACATAGGCGATCAGCGTCAGCACCGCCGCGAGCAGGCCGCCGGTCACCGCCTCCGGAATATTCCAGCGCCTCAGCGGCGGAATGATGCGATTGAGACCGGCGCCGGCGAAGAACACGACAATGGCGATCGTGAACGTCAGCAGCCCGGGCGCCTCGATCGCCGTCATCGTCTAGAGCCCTCCGATGTCGCCGCCATCGGCGCGCCCCCTCCACCATGCCAAAGCCCGTCGCGAGACGGGCGTCCTACGGACGCCCTATGGCATGGTCCCCTCCCCCGCCGCTTCGCGGCATGGGAGGATCG
>JBAUXQ010000826.1:0-2244 GCA_049584355.1 Roseiarcus sp.
CGCGAGGAGCCGCCGACAGACTGCGAACTGGCCCTCGCCGTTTCTGAACGGCGAGCAAAAGATCCGAGGGCGGAGCGATGGAAGAAAAACCGAGGGCTTTCGACAAAGCGGCGCGGAGCCCGGTCGATTCCGGCAAAGGCCTTGACCAGTACGGCCTCGGGGGCGCCCGCTTCGCCGGGGCGCCGGACGCGCTTTATGAGCGCCGGATGAAATTCGACAATCTGGTCGAACCCGAGTCGGCTAATGCGCGAGAGCGCTACAAGGCCGCCGCCCGCGCAGTGAGAGACATCCTTTCGGACCGCTGGCTACGCACGAACGAGACCTACGCGCGCGAGAATCCGAAGTGGGTCTACTATCTCTCGATTGAGTTTCTCATCGGCCGTTCGCTCGGCAACAATGTCATGAACCTCATGCTCGATCCGATCGTCGAGAAGAGTTTCGGCGGCGACGGCCGCGAATGGTGGGAGATCCTTCACGAGGAGCCCGACGCCGGGTTGGGCAATGGCGGCCTCGGCCGACTGGCGGCCTGCTTCCTTGACTCGATGGCGACGATGCAATTGCCGGCGATGGGCTATGGACTGCGCTACGAGCATGGCATCTTCCAGCAGAAAATACGCAACGGCTGGCAAGAGGAACGCCCGGACAATTGGCTCAAACATCCTGACCCGTGGGAGGTGGTGCGCCCAGCCGAAAGCATCGAAGTGACGTTCGGATGCTCGTTCGAATTGCGTCAGGGCGCGATCAGGATGATCCCGAACAACCCCTCGACGCTGGTTGGCGTTCCCTATGATCGGCCGGTGGTCGGCTATGGCGGCAAGACGGTCAATACGCTGCGGCTGTGGAGCGCCACCGCCTCGGAAGGGTTCGACTTTCAGCGGTTCAGCGGCGGCGATTTCGTCGCCTCGATCGCGGAAGCGCTCAACGCGGAATCGCTGACCCGGGTTCTCTACCCCGACGATCACACGGTGCAGGGGCGCGAACTCAGGCTGATGCAGGAATATTTCCTCGTCGCCTGCTCGCTCGGCGATATCGTTCGCAGATTCCGCCAATCGAACTCGGACTGGCGGACGCTGCCCGAAAAGGCGGCGATTCAGATGAACGATACCCACCCCGCCCTGGCGGCGCCGGAGCTGATGCGCATTCTGCTCGACGACGCGCATCTCGGGTGGGATGAGGCTTTCGACCTCACCAAGCGCACGCTCGCCTACACCAATCATACGCTGCTGCCCGAGGCGCTCGAGCGCTGGCCGGTCGAATGGATGCATTTCCTCATTCCGCGTCATCTCGAGATCGTCTACGAGATCAACCGGCGGCTCATGGACGACGTTCGCTCCCGCTTTCCCGGCGACGAGGGGCGCCTCGCCCGGATCAGCCTGATCGAGGAGGGGCAGGAGAAGCACATCCGGATGGCCAATCTGGCCATTGTCGCTTCGCACAGCACCAACGGCGTGGCGGCGATCCATTCCAAGCTTCTGCGCGAGACGACGGTCCGCGACCTCGCTGAGGTCTTTCCCGAGCGCTTCAGCAACAAGACGAACGGGGTGACGCCGAGGCGCTGGCTCCGGCTCGCCAATCCGCCTCTCGCCGAGACGATTTCCGCCGCCATCGGCGACGCCTGGATCGCCGACCTGAGCCGATTGAAAGAGCTGCGCCCGCTGGCGGAGGATGCGGCGTTTCGGGCCAAGATCCTGGCGGCCAAGCGCGCGGCGAAGGCGCGGTTCGTCGACTGGGTCAAGCGGCACACGGAGGTTGTCGTCGATCCCGACACGATCTTCGATTGCCAGATCAAGCGCATTCACGAATACAAGCGGCAATTGCTCAACGCGCTGAGGATCGTCGTTCTCTACGACCGGCTGCGCGAGAACCCCGACCTTGCCGTGCCGCCGCGAACGTTCTTCTTCGCCGGCAAAGCCGCGCCCGCCTATCAGCTGGCCAAAGTGATCATCAAGTTCGTCAACAATCTGGCGCAGGTCGTCGACAACGATCCGACGATTCGCGGAAAGCTGAAGGTGGTGTTCCTGCCGGAATACAATGTCACGCTCGCCGAGCGCTGCATTCCCGCAGCCGACGTCTCGAACCAGATCTCGACGGCGGGATATGAAGCGAGCGGCACCAGCAACATGAAGTTCATGATGAACGGGGCGCTGACGCTCGGAACCCGCGACGGCGCAACGATCGAGATGGTCGAGGAGGCGGGGGAAGAGAATTTCTTCCTGTTCGGCCTCACCGCCGAGGAGGTGGCCA
>JBAUXQ010000827.1:0-6574 GCA_049584355.1 Roseiarcus sp.
GGCTCGCGCTTGGGTCTCCCCGCCGGCGCAGGCGAAACGGGCTCGCGCTTGCGCGCCTCGGCCGGCCGCGCGTCGGCGCCGAGAACGAAGCGGCCGTAGTCGGCGAGGTCGCCCTCGAACGGCTTCACCGTTCCGTTCGCGGTCAGCCACAGCCGGTCGACGCAGGCTTCGAGCAGCCGCCGGTCGTGCGACACCAGGATGCACGCGCCCTCATAGTCGTTGATCGCCTCGATCAACTCGCCGCGGCTGTCGATGTCGAGGTGGTTGGTCGGCTCGTCGAGGATGAGGAGTTGCGGCCCATCGAAGGCGGCGAGGCCCATCATCAGGCGCGCCTTCTCGCCGCCCGACAGAGCCTCGATCCTGGTCGCGGCGCGAGCGCCGGAGAAGCCGATCATCGCCGCGCGGCCGCGGATCTTCGACTCGGGCTGCCCACGCATGCGTTCGGCGACATGGTCGTAGACGCTGCCGCCGGGCTCGAGCTCGTCGATCTGGTGCTGGGCGAAATAGCCGACCTGAAGCTTGCTGGCGCGCGTCATCCTGCCCGCCATCGGCTCGAGCCGCCCGGCGATCAGCTTGGCGAAGGTCGATTTGCCGTTGCCGTTCGGGCCGAGCAGGCCGATGCGGTCGTCGTCGGCGAGCGTGAGGTCGATGCGGGCGAGGACCGCGCGCCCATCGTATCCCGCGCTGACCTTGTCCATCGTCACGATCGGCGGGCTCAGGCGCCGGGCGACCGGCGGCCACTTGAACGGCTGCACGGTCTCGTCGACGATCGCCGCGACCGGCTCCATCTTGGCCAGCATCTTGATGCGCGACTGGGCCTGAACCGCTTTCGACGCCTTGGCGCGAAAGCGGTCGACGAAGGCTTGCAAATGGGCGCGCCGCTCCTCCTGCTTCTTGATCGCCTTGCCGGCGAGAACCTGCTGTTCGCGGCGCTGGCGCTCGAAGCTCGAGTAGCCGCCGCTCCACAAGGTCAGCTTGCCGCGCTCGAGGTGGAGGATCTGATCGGCGACATCGTCGAGCAGATCGCGGTCATGGCTGATGACCAGGATCGTCGCCGGGCAGCTCTTCAGATAGTCGGTGAGCCACAGCACCCCTTCGAGATCGAGGTAATTGGTCGGTTCGTCGAGCAGCAGAAGGTCGGGCTCGGAGAACAGCACCGCGGCGAGCGCGACCCGCATCCGCCAGCCGCCGGAATATTCTGCGAGCGGCCGGCCCTGCGCCGCCTCGTCGAAGCCGAGCCCCTTGAGGATGCGCGCCGCCCGCGCCGGCGCGGTGTGGGCGTCGATGTCGACGAGGCGGGTGTGGATTTCGGCGATGCGCCCCGGGTCGCTCGCGATGTCCGCTTCGGCGATCAGCGCCGCGCGCTCAATGTCGGCTGCGAGCACGAAGTCGATGAGGCTCTCGGCGCCGCCCGGCGCTTCCTGCTCGACGCTGCCGACGCGCAAGCCCTTGGGCACGACGACCGCGCCGCCCTCCGGCGGAAGATCGCCGCGAATGAGCCGGAAAAGCGTGGTCTTACCGGCGCCGTTGCGCCCCACGAGCCCGACATGCGCTCCGGAAGGCAGC
The DNA here is from genome assembly GCA_049584355.1 of Roseiarcus sp. GTDB lineage: Bacteria > Pseudomonadota > Alphaproteobacteria > Rhizobiales > Beijerinckiaceae > Roseiarcus. Next base: position 1,567 of record JBAUXQ010000827.1, read on the forward strand.
GCCGCGGAGGCGTTGTCGATCAGGAGCCGCTCGCCGAGCCGGTAGGTCAGGGCGCTGATATGGAGCATGGCGGGCTTTTCGCCCGCCGCGCGCGCGCTGGCAAGACCGGGAGGCGGCCGGCTCAGACCTTCTTCGGCGGGTCCAGGAAAGCGCCTTCGCGATAGAGGAAGCCCGCGGCGCCGGCGCCGATCAGGGGCGCGATGATGAAGAGCCAGAGCTGCGCGACCGCCCCGGGATTCGACCCGACCCCGACCAGCGCCGGGCCGATCGAGCGGGCCGGATTGACGGAGGTGCCGGTGATGTTGATGCCGACCAGATGGATGGCGACCAGGGTCAGTCCGATGGCGAGGCCGGCGAAGCCGGTCGGCGTAAACGGATGGGTGACGCCGAGAATGCAAACCAGGAACAGGAACGTCGCCACCACCTCGAACACGAGGGCCGAGACGACATTGTATTCCCCGTTGTAGCCCGCGCCCCAGCCGTTCTGGCCGAGCGAGCCGGTCCACCCCTGCGCCTTCCCGGACAGGATGAGATAGAGCACCACCGCGGCGACGATCGCCCCCAGAATCTGGGCGATCCAGTAGCTGACCATGTCGGCCACGCTCATCCGGCCGGCGACATAGACGCCGAAGCTCACCGCCGGATTGACATGACAGCCGGAGATCGGCCCGATGCCATAGGCCATGGCGACAATGGCGAAGCCGAACGCGCTCGCGATCCCCAAAAGATCGACCGCCGTCGCGCCCGAGCCCATTCCCCCGATGACCGCCGCTCCGACCCCGAAGAACACCAGGGCGAAAGTGCCGACAAACTCGGCGATCTGCTTGTTCATTGCCGTCCCCTCCCATACCCGCCCCAGAATCGGCGGGAGGCCCTTATAGCGACGGCGCTTGCTTGAGCAAAGCGCTCGGCGCGGGCCGGGCCCGGCCAAGGCGCGTTCGTCCATGCGGGCGGCGTTGCTTTCGCGGGGCCCCCGGCTATATAAGCGTCGCCCTTTAAGATGAGGCCTTGTTGAACGGCGCGGCTTTCGCGTCGCCGGAGCTGCCGATCCCGTGCTGATCACCGCCGCCTACGCACAAGCCGCCGGCTCCTCCTTGTTGGGGTCCAGCGACACGCTGGTTCAGCTGGTGCCGATCGTCGCCATGATCGCGATTGTCTATTTCGTGCTCTGGCGGCCGCAGCAGCGCCGCGCCAAGGAGCAGCGCGAGATGGTGCAGGCGGCGCGGCGCGGCGACGTGGTCGTCACCACCGGCGGCCTGATCGGCAAAGTCACCAAATCGGTCGACGACAACGAGGTCGAGTTTGAGATCGCCCCGAACGTGCGCGTACGCCTGGCCCGCTCCGGCATCTCCGAAGTGCGCGCCAAGGGCGAACCGGTCAAGGACCCGACTCCGCCTGCCAAATCGCCGCCGGCCAAGAAGGACGCGCCGAATTCTTGACGACGGCGCGCCGGCCCGCTCCTGGGCGCGAGTCAAGTCCATTGCTAGATAGAAAGCCTTATGCTCCGTTTCGCTACCTGGAAATTGGCCTCCGTCCTCGCGCTCGTTGCGGCTGCGGTTCTGGTCATCTTGCCAAGCTTCATGCCGGCTCAGGCGGTTGACGCGCTCGCCGCCCGGCTCCCGAGCTTCATTCCCCTGCGCCAGATCGTGCTCGGCCTCGACCTGCAGGGCGGCGCCTATCTCCTGATGGAAGTCGACACCGCCTCGGTGACCAAGAGCCAGGTCGAAGCGCTCCGTGACGACGTCCGGCAGAAGCTGCGCGATGGCAAGATCGCCATCTCCGGCGGCATCGCGGTTGAGCAACGCGGCGTCATGGTCCGCATCGCCGACCCGGCCGAGCGCGCCAAGGCGCTCGATCTTCTGCGGTCGTTGAGCCAGCCGATCGGCGGACCGCTGGCGGCGGGAAACGGCCGCACGCTCGACGTGACGCAGACCGAAGACGGAGTGCGGCTGACGCTGACCGACGCGGCGATCGCCGACAAGGTGCGCCACGCGGTGGGGCAATCGATCGAGGTGCTCAACCGCCGCATCAATGCGATGGGCACCAAGGAGACCGTCATCCAGCAGCAGGGTCCCAACCGCGTGCTGATCGAGGCGCCGGGCAGCCAGGATACGACGGCGCTCAAGAACATGATCGGCCAGACCGCCAAGCTCGAGTTCCGCCTGGTCGCCGACCCCGGCGATCCGCCGAACGAGATCGAGACGCTGCCGATGCAGAAGGGCGGCGGGTCGATCCAGGTGCAGAGGCGGGTCATGGTCGACGGCGAGGACCTGGTCGACGCGCAACAGGGCTTCGACCAGCAGACCGGCGAGCCCGATGTCAACTTCCGCTTCAACCTGCGCGGCGGGCAGAAATTCGGCCAGGTGACGTCGGAGAACGTCGGCCGGCCGTTCGCGATCGTGCTCGACGGCAAGGTCATTTCGGCCCCGGTGATCCGGTCGCCGATCACCGGCGGTAGCGGTCAGATCACCGGCAACTTCACCCTCGATGAGGCCTCCAGTCTTGCGATTCTGCTGCGCGCGGGCGCGCTGCCGGCCAAGCTCACGGTGATCGAGGAGCGTACCGTCGGCCCCGGCCTCGGCCAGGATTCGATCGACGCGGGCAAACGCGCGGCCTATGTCGGCGCGACGCTGGTCGTCATCTACATGATCGCGACCTATGGCATTTTCGGCGTGTTCGCCGATCTCGCGCTCGCGGTGCATATCCTCTTCATCTTCGCCTCGATGGCCCTCCTCGGCGCGACGCTCACCCTGCCCGGCATCGCCGGCATCGTCTTCACCATCGGCATGGCGGTCGATTCGAACGTCCTCATCTACGAGCGCATCCGCGAGGAGGCGCATCTCGGCCGCTCGGTCATATCCGCCCTCGACGCCGGCTTCCGGCGCGCCTTCGCCACAATCATCGACTCCAACGTCACCATGTTCGTGGCGGCGCTGATCCTCTATCTGTTCGGGTCGGGCGCGGTGCGCGGTTTCGCCGTCTCGCTTGGCCTCGGCATTCTGACCTCGGTCATCACCGCGGTCACCATGACTCGGATGATGATCGCGCTCTGGTATCACCGCTCGCGGCCCAAGACCCTCCCGATATGACCGAGGCTGCCGATATGAGCGCTCCGACGCTGAAACCGGATCTTGCGGCATGAAACTGCTTCGCCTCGCGCCCGAGAACACCAAGTTCGGCTTCATGCGGTTCCGGCGGGTGAGCTATCCGCTGTCGGCGGCGCTGTCGATCGTCTCGGTGCTGCTGTTCCTGTTCGTGGGCATGAATTTCGGCATCGACTTCGCCGGCGGCACCCAGGTCGACATGCGCGCCAAGAGCGGCGAAGCCAACATCGCCGACATTCGAGCCAAGGCCGAGAGCCTCGGCGTGGGGCCGGTCGAAGTCCAGCGGATCGGCGCCCAATCCGACGCCCTGCTGCGCCTCGGCGTCCAGCCCGGCGGCGACGCCGGCCAGCAGACGGCGATCGCCAAACTCAGGGACGCTTTCGGCGCCGACTACGAGTTCCGCAGCGTCGATTCGGTCGGCCCGACCATTTCCGCCGAGCTCGTCCAGCGCGGCACGCTCGGCGTCGTCGTCGCCATCATCGCGGTCCTGACTTATTTATGGTTCCGTTTCGAGTGGCAGTTCGCGGTCGGGGCGATCATCGGCACGATGCACGACCTCCTGCTGACGGTCGGCTTCTTCTGCGTCACCCAGCTCGAGTTCAACCAGACCTCGATCGCGGCGATCCTCACCATCGTCGGCTATTCGCTCAACGAGACGGTGGTCGTGCTCGACCGCATCCGCGAGGTGATGCGCAAATACAAGCGCCTGTCGACCGCGGAGATCATCGACATGTCGGTCAACGCCGTGCTGCCGCGCACCATCATGACCGCGACCACCGTGTTTCTCGCCCTGCTGGCGCTGTTCTTCCTCGGCGGCCATGTCATCCGCTCGTTTTCGGCGGCGATGATCTGGGGCATTTTCGTCGCCACCTATTCGTCGATCTTCATCTGCTCGCCGATGCTCATCTATATGGGCGTGCGGGCCGAAACCTTCGACCGGATGCGGGAAAAGGAAGCCGCCGGCGCGGACGTGAAGGCGAAGGAGAAGGCGTGACCGGGGCGGTTCCGCCGCCCGCGTTCGCGCCCGGCAGCCACGCGATCGCGGCGTATGGGCATGGCGCGTTCGCTTTCGGCGGCATGTTGCATGCGGGCTCGATCCTGGCGACGCCGCAGGGGGTGAGAGCGATCGAGGCGACGACCGTCGACGATCTTGACCCGGCCGCGCTCGCGCCGCTGTGGGCCGAATGCGCCGAGCGCCCCGGATCGATCGAGTTTCTCATCGTCGGGACAGGCGAGCGAATGGCGCCGATCGGACGGCCGCTGAAAGACGCTCTCAAGCGCGCGGGCCTGCGCTTCGAAGCGATGGCGACCGGTCCGGCGCTCCGGGTCTACAACGTCATGCAATCGGAAAACCGGCGCGTCGCGGCGGCGCTGATCGCCGCGACGTGAGCGCGCGCCGACCGCCGGACGCCAGCGCGCTCGGGGCGGCCCACCGATATTGCGCTGCGCTAGCCCGCGCTCAAAGTCGCGATCAGTGGCTCGGCGCGCTCTATGCGGAGACGAGCGCGCGCGATGCGCTCAACGCGCTCGCGGCTTTCGATTACGAGATCCGTCATGCGCTAAGGCGCGCGCGCGATCCCAATCTGGCGGCGATGCGGCTCGCCTGGTGGCGCGGAATTGTCGCCGCCGAGCGGCCCGATGAAGCGGCCGGAAGCCCGGTCGCGCTGGCGCTTGCCGCCGCGATCGGTGCCTATGCCCTTCCCCGCGCCTCATTCGAGGCGATGCTCGACGCGCGCCTGCAGGAGATCGCGCCGCAGGACGATTTCAATCTCGCCGCCTTTCGCGCTTTCGCCGACGAGAGCGAGGGCGCGCGGCTAAGGCTCGCCGCGCTGATTGCGGCCGGCGGGGTCGATCTGGATCAGGCCGGCCCGCACGCACCGGCCGGGATGGCGCTCGCGCTGACC
>JBAUXQ010000828.1:0-5066 GCA_049584355.1 Roseiarcus sp.
GGGAACAAGAAACGTCGATGTCGCTCTGAATATTCCATTCCTCCACGCCCCCGTGCCATCTACTAAGGTCTGCAGCATGGGATTGCTCTCAGCGAGTGCTGCGAGCATGCTCTTCGGGAAGACATCGACCAAAAAACGATGCTTAAAGTAGAATTCCACAACCCCAAGCGCTGAGTTAAGGAGTGCGCAAAGGCATATGATTTTTAACAAACGGACGATATCTTTTTCATCTCTAATGATATAAATCATCGCCACGAAAGGCACATACCACTCTAATAGAGAGTCAACCAAAGCTGACAGGGATTCGCCAGGAATCAACGATTCGGGAATGGAAAGGATCGCCATAACGAGATAGCCAGCCGCACAAATGAGAATCAATGGCGAGGCGAGAAGACGGCTGGCGATTTGTTGCCGAACCTCTGACGAGCTCGCGACTGCAAGAAGGAACGGCAGGATAAGCGCGAAGGCGACGATGCGGCGGGCGGAGATCCACGGCAGGCCGGCGAACTGCACCATATAATAGTAGGGGACGCAGAGATTGACGACCAGCGTGACGTAGAACGTCTTGCGGATCAGCGCTGGGTAAACGAGCCGCGTCTCCGGCATCACCCAGAGCAGCAACACGGCGACCATCGCAACAATGCCGAAAGCGCCCAGAGGCGGAAGAACAACAGCTGCGAAGCCAACAATTGCTCCAAGACCGATCGCTGCCGTGGCCCATGCGACGAACGGCGCGAGGTGACGAAGGACGTCGGGCGCGGCCCGCGCCGCGAGTCTCGTCTCCGCCATCGCGACGGAAGCGATTTGGGACACGGCGAAGCGGCTCCCGATCCGAGTTGTCATGCCTGTCGAACTCCCGACCGTTCCTGAGGCTGCGATCGCCGCGTCTCGTCCAATACGCGGCCAAACCCTCATCCGTATTGCCCGCTGCGCTTCTGGCGACAGCGTCGAAGCTCTCGACCGCTGTGCCCGCCGGCGCCAGAATTGATCACTTGCAACAACAAAGCGTTGCGGCCTATGCCACGATTTTCAGGCGGCGCTCCCGTTCCTGTCACATAAACTGTTTGCCCGCAACATTGCACGGCGTCAAAACGGTCAATGACTCAAGCTTAATCTGCGCAGCGCGACACTGAAATCATGAAGGCCGGGGTCGCGTCAACCTCGACGCTCCTTGAGCAACGGGCGGCATGGACTTCTTTATCTGATCCTCTCTGTATGACGAAGACCAAGCCAATTCCAAATTTATCAAAGCCGGGCTTTTCGCCATCCCGACGCTGCCGGGGCGATTGCGTCGGGACGCGTCGCGCTCCGGACCCGGCGAGGAGCGGCTTTGCGATTTGAGCGCCGCTTCGCTCTCTTTCTGCCGTGAGAGCAGGACCGGGGTCGACGGCTAATCGGTCAAATGCGAATTCAGCCGGGCGAGGAATTCCGAGAGATCGTCAGTGACGAAGTCCACGACGTCGGCTGCGTCGGAGATCGCCCGGTCGTGCGCCTCGCGGTGATCCAGGCGTCCGGCCTTGGTTGTCACCAGGGTCGTCGTCATGCCTTTGGCCTTTGGCACGGCGAGGTTTCTCGCCACGTCCTCGAACATCGCAGCCGTATGGGGGTTGACCTGGCAGCGCTCGAGAAAAGCGTCGTAGGCGGCTTCGGTCGGTTTTGGGGTCAGCCCCGCAGCAACGATGTCGAACGCATCCTCGAACAACCCATCGAGGCCGAGCTGGCTGGCGGTGAGAATCGCATGGTTTCGCGAGCCGTTGGTGAAGATCAGCTTGCGGCCCGGCAGTCGCCCGACTTCGCGCGCCAGGATCGGATCGGGTTTGAGGCCGGAGCGGTCGATATCATGGACAAATTCGAGAAAGCGCTCGGTCTGGTCGAAATGCTCCTCGATCAGTCCGCGCAAGGTCGTGCCGTGGCGGGAATAATAATGCTTGTGCAGCGCTCGCGCCGACAGGCCGTCGATGCCGAAAAGCTCGATCAGGAACAGGGTGATCCGCTCGTCGATCCTGGGCCAGATTCCGCTGTCCGGAGGGTATAGGGTGTTGTCGAGATCGAAGACCCAGGTCGTTATGTGTCCAAAGCGCGCCAGCAACGCCTCGTCGGACGGCAGACGGAACTCAGCCGGCGCGATCAAGGGCGCCGTAGCCATGCACTGGATTTACGCGCCAACTTCAAGGCTCCGTGACGTCCGAGGGGCGTACAGACTAGCGGCGGCGCTTTGACCTTTCCATAAAATTCGGACAGAGGACGCGTCGTCCCTGCCCGAAGGCGTGCTCAACCGCCTCGGGCATGATCCAAGCGGTGATTCCACCTATCGACTCCGGCCTCCGCAAGCATTTGTCGGGCTCAAAGTTCGGTTCAGCGCGAGCGGCCGTGGATTCTAGCCAGAAACGGCGTGGATCGATTCGAGCTCGGCGCATGGCCGTCGCCGGTCCCGTAACGGGCGGTCCGCGCCGATCGGCAAATGGAGTTTCATGCCTTTCTGAAGAATCCATGGGGGTATTCACCGGCGTAGAGGAGCGTCACTTTCTCTGGCTTATCCGCAAGGTATTCGTCACACGCCTTTTTGACGCCCGGAAGCTTGTTCCACCCAAGCGGATTGATTGACGGATCGCTATAATCATCTATCAGGCAAACAGCTCCTTTTGCCAGCTTCGGATAGACATGCTCCAGGCTAACCAGAATAGACTCATACAAATCGCCGTCGAGATATGCAAAACAAATCTTATCGGGCAAACCGTTAGATAAGGTATCCTTGAACCACCCTCGATGGATTTCAGGAAGGGGCAAATTGTATCTCTTGAAATTGTAACGTAATACGTCTTCCGTTGTTTTGAGCTGACCCTGGTGGTAAGCAATGCCGTCGATGGGGCTCAAGGACGGCAGCCCTTCAAAACTGTCGTATACAAATAGCTTTTTATCCGAGTTGTGTAATTGCATCGTTTTGGTAATCAACACGGACGATTGGCCGGAATTACATCCGACTTCGACGAGATCTCCCTCAACCCCATAGACCAAGACCTGGCTTACCAGGTGATACATGTTGATTCTTTGCTCTATGTTCGTCATTCTCCCGGTAAATAATGGCGATAACGTCCGGCCCTCAATCCGTGCGACCGCAGTATCAACTCCGTCGAGCACAAATGATGCGGGAAAAAATCGCAGTCCGATCTTGCCAAATAACCGATTCAGAAAGCGATCTACATATGAATTCCTCCTGACTTTCCAATAAAAATACTCCGCAATGAAAAAATCATCCATCTCTTCGTTCCCGAATAGCCTTGTCGACGATGGCGGTCTTGGGATGGCCTACGCGTGCAAGCCCCTTGGATCCTGGGCCGGCAAGCCGCGCATACGGCCGGCGGTCGATGGAGCGGGCCACCCGACGCCATCGGCCGGGTTTGAGCCTGCCTTGTGCGGCGGCCGCCAAGGAAGAATCATGCCAGCTGGCCTCCCAGGCCGCCTTTGTCGCCCGGGCGCGATAGAGAACCGCCTGTAACCGACATTGCCTGCACGACCCCCGGCGCGGTCGGATATCTGCCCTTTTGTCGCAATTTGGGCAAGCCTGATCGGCAAGAGCCTCGAGCCGGCCTCCTGGCGCCGCCGCTCATCCTCGCCTGAGGGCGTGCTCGACCGCCTTGCGCATCGCGCTCGAGAACCCCGCTTCGCCTACCGCTTCGGGCGTGACCCAGAAATGCCCATCCGGCGCGCCGCCCTCAAACGACCCGGCGTAGACTGTCAGGGTTAGCGCAAAGTGGGTGAAGACCTGTTCGACCGTCCCCGGCAGCCGGCGCCAGCTTGCGGTGACCGGCCCCACGTCAGCCAACTCGCCCTGCCGGCCCGTGCTGGTCCACGGCGTGCCCGGCAGCTCGACCGTCGAGGCGAGAAGCCCATGCGCTGGACGGCGGCGAGCGAGAAAGGCGCCGTCGGAGCGGCGGGCGAAGAACACAGCGCCCTCCCGGCGCGGTTTGGCCTTGGCGCCGACGCGGCGTGGATAGGCCTCCGGGCTCCCCGTCCGGAACGCCCCGCAGTCCCGGGCGAGCGGGCACGACGGGCAATCGGGATTGCGGGGCCGGCAGATCGTCGCGCCGATATCCATCAGCGCCTGGGTGAAATCGCCCGCCCGCAGAGCCGGCGCCAGCATCCGCGCCGCCGCCTCGATTTCGCGCCTCGCTCGCGCAATCGGCTCATCGAGTGCGAGGAGGCGCGCCATAATGCGGGCGATGTTGCCGTCGACCGGCGCGGTTTGGCGCCCGAAGGCGATCGCCGCAATCGCCGCGGCGGTATAGACGCCGACGCCGGGCAGGGCGCGCAACTCCGCCTCTTCGCTCGGAAATCGGCCCCCGCGGCGAGCGATTTCCTGCGCGCAGACGTGGAGGTTTCGCGCCCGCGAATAGTAGCCGAGACCCGCGAACGCGCCGACCACGGCCTCAATCGGGGCGGCGGCCAGATCCTCGACCCGCGGCCATTTCGCGATGAACGCCTGGTAGTAGGGCGCCGCCGCCTGCGCCGTCGTCTGCTGCAGCAGCACTTCTGACAGCCAGACCCGGTAAGGATCGGGCGCCTCCCCGGGGGCGGCGCGCCAAACGAGCGCGCGGCGATGGCGATCCCACCAACGAAGCGTTCGCGCGACAATCGCCTTTCGCTTTGCCTTCCCTCCCAGCGCGCTTACATTGGCGCTCATGCAAGCGACCTCATGCCCCAATTCCCCGCGCCTCGTGTCGAAGCGATGATGAAGCCCGCGCGCCGCGGCGCCAAGCGGCTGGCCGAATTCACCCCCGGGCTCATCGCCGAGGTTTTGGCCGCGCGCGGCCTGGGCGAAGCGAGCCTGATCGCGGACTGGCCGGCGATCGTCGGCGAGACCTTCGCCCGTCATGCCCGGCCGATCGAGCTCCAATGGCCGCCGCGGGCCGCCAGACGCGACCCCGAAGCGCCGGCGAGGCCCGCGACCCTGGTTCTGAGGGTCGAGGGCGCATTCGCGCTCGAGGCGCAGCACAGCGCCTCGGTCATCGTCGCTCGGGTCAACGCCCATCTCGGCTGGCGCTGCGTCGACAAGATCGCTTTCCGTC
>JBAUXQ010000829.1:0-8362 GCA_049584355.1 Roseiarcus sp.
GGCGTCCCTGTCCGGATCGGCGGGGACCGGGCGTTCTACAGCCCGACTTTCGACTTCATACAGCTACCTCCGGACGAAGCTTTTCACAGCCAGGAATTGCGCGCAGCAACGCTCTTCCACGAGTTAGGTATCGTCGCAACTGTCATTGTTGGCGGTGCGGCATTCTGCGCGGAGGAGGCTTGATCATGGCCTCCCAGGATCGCGCCGATATCTACACCCGCATCACTGCCGAGATCGTCGCCGCCATCGAGGCCGGCGTCGGCGAGTGGCGGATGCCCTGGCACCATGATGGCGCGTCGACCGCTCGTCCCGTCAACGTCGCGTCCCGCAAGGGGTACCGTGGCGTCAACGTGCTGGCGCTCTGGATCGCCTCTCAGGCCGCCGGTTATCCGACGGGGGTTTGGGGCACCTATCGTCAATGGCAGGCCGCGGGCGCCCAGGTTCGCAAGGGCGAGCGCGCCACCTCCATAGTGTTCTGGAAGACTACTCGCGCTGAAGGGGCGGACGATGCCGACGCCGAGGTTGAGCGCGCGCGCTTCTTCGCCCGCGGCTATAGCGTATTCAACCAGGCCCAAGCGGACGGCTACACCGCGCCCGATGTCCCCGTCCTGTCCGAGGCCGAGCGCCTGGCCGACGCCGAGACCTTCTACGCCAACCTCCGGATCAACACTGTCTATGGCGGTGACGAGGCCTACTACCTTCCGTCCAAGGATACGGTGTACATGCCGCCGTTCGAGTTCTTCCACGATGCGGCAGCCCATTACAGCACCCTCTTTCATGAAGGCATTCACGCCACCTCGGCCAAGCACCGATGCGACCGAGAGCTCTCCGCGCGTTTCGGCTCGGAGGCGTACGCGATGGAAGAGTGCATCGCGGATTGCGGTTCAGCCATGATACTCGCCGATCTCGGCATTGCCGCGCGTCCGCGCCCCGACCATGCCGCCTATATCGCGTCGTGGCTGAAGGTTCTGCGCAACGACACCTCAGCAATTTTCACCGCGGCCAGCAAGGCCCAGGCGGCCGCGGACTGGATGCACGCGCAGCAGACCGCATCCCAAGCGGCCGCCGCCTGATCGGCACGTACGAGAGACGGCGACGGGCCGGCTCTCGTCGCGGAGGCAATTAAAAGGAATCCGCAGGATCCTCGCCGGACGAGGGATTGACATAGGGAATGAGGCCTTTTGCGACCGCCACTCGCTGGATGGCCATGGGCAGCCGGCGCGCATCGACGACCAGCCCGTCGACGGTGATCAGCCAGGGCAGAGAACTGTCGGCGAGCCGGCTCGGCAGCGTCCATTTGTGGTCGAACTGGCGCATGCCCAAGGCCGCTCTCACCAGCTTCGCCTTGTTGCCGCCGGTGCTGGGCGCGGTCCCGAAGTGCGTGCACAGATCGGCCATGGCCATGTGTGGCGTCGTCGATTTGTCGCTCAGGAAGTTGACCTGCCCCAGCGCGTAAAGGACGGCGCATGCCCAGGTCTGCGGATTGCCGCCGGCCAGCGGGCTCGGCCGCTTGCGGCACAACGCAGCGATGGCGGAACGCGCCAGGTCCGCGTATTCGTCGTTCAGATGCTCTGCGCAGAATCGATCCGTCATGCCCGTCATGCCGGCGTAGAACGCTTCCCAGCCTTTTGGCACCTTGGCCGACTTCGAACTTGTCATCGCCGGTGACCACCCTCGAACACTCTATTTCAGGCAGCACTTCTTATATTTCTTGCCGCTGCCGCAAGGGCATCGGTCATTCCGTCCGACCTTGGCGGGCCGCTGCGCCGCAGGGAACTCCCGTTGGAGATCGCGCGCCGGTCCGACGGGCCGTCTCGCAAGACCGATTTGATAGGTTGGCGCAGGGGTGGAGCGCTCGCTTCTGAGCCCGAAGGCGATTTCAACATCTTCTTCGTCACCGGCGATCGAGACGTCCACGGATTTCCGTTGGAAGGCTGCACGTATCGTGTCGATCGCCTCGACGGCCGCCAGGTCGATCAAGGCGCAGACCGCAAAGCCGGCGGTCGAGCGATCGGCACCGGCATGCGGCTCCAGCACGCGAGAGAGGATGTCGACGCACTCGTCCCGACACTCGGGATGCCGCTCGGCGATCTCTCTGAGCCCTTCCATTACCGTCGCACCTGGCGATCTGAGGTTGCGCCGACCGGAGAGGAACCCGGCGAGATGCGGGAGCGCGGCTGCTCCGATCATGCCGAAGACCACCGGCAGTTCCTCATGCGCCGCGTCATCCTCGTCTGCCGTCTTCAGGTAGGCCAGCAACGGGGCTACCGCATCCTCGACACCTAGCTGTCCCAAGGCCCGCCAGGCATGCAGGGGCGCCCATACCTCGCGGCTCTCCGGATCGCCGGCGTTCAACGCCGCGTCGCAGGCAAGGCGAATCAGCGTGCCGGCATGCTCGCGCCCCAGTCCGAACTCGGCAGGGTAATCGGGCCAGCCGGCCGGATCATGGCTCTCCACCTCGCCAAGGGTCAGGAGCCGTCGAACCGGATCGGCGTAGCCGGGGCCAGAGTCGTCACCGCGCGATGTCTGCATCATTTTTCACCGGTCGCTGCTCACGGAGCCGGATCCGACGGTTTTCCCCGCGGGCATCGCCGACGTCACGATCGGTGCGTCCGAGGTCGAACATCTCGAGATCATGGCACCGCAGGCCGCCGATGTGGAACCCGTAGGGATGAGAGCTCCGCCAGCCCAGAGCCGCCTGAATGACGTGATGAAGCTGGCCGAGATGGTACTCGCGCCGCACCAGCAGACGCCGCCATTCGGTCGGCTCGATATCGCCGAGCAACACGTGGATCTGCACGGCAAGCGGCGGGGCGAGCCTCATCCCGCTACAATGCCGCCCGCTGTTGTTGATGACAACCGGCTGTGCCGGCCATGAGAATGGGCGGCGACATGATCATGCGGGCGGCGTCACATTGGCTGCGCTGCTGCGGGCGAGCGTACTTTATGTGCGCTGGCCGTTTCTCGGGCGGCCAGGCGATCCTCGGCCGCGCGCGCCCGATGGAGAAGATTGAGGTTCTCGCTCGCGAGCGCGCGTTTTTCTTCGGCGTGTCGTCGGGCATGGGCCCGCAGCTCCGCGATGATGGCCTCGAGCTCCGCGACGCGGGCGGCCAGATCCTTGCCAGGCCCCGGCGCCTCAGCCGCCGCGTTGATCTCGTCGAGGATATCGCGATGGGTCGTGTAGAGCGGATTTCGGCTGCGCCCCGCCTCCCGCGCGACCGCCGCCGGCGTGATCCGCATCCCTCGTCCGGCGGGCCGCCGGCCTTCACCACGCACCAGCCTCGCCAGGGCCGCCCGATAGGCGCGAGCGGCCCCCTCGGCCTGCCCATTGCGCTTCGTCGAAGCATCAGCCGTTTCCGCCACCCTGGCCTCCCAGCTTGCTGAGCACGCCGTCGCATTGCTCGACTGCCTCGACGAGCACCGCGCGCGTCAGAGGTGGCGCGTCGGGCATCAGCGCCAGATTGCGCGACCGCCGATCTCGCCAGTAGGGCGCATGCTGCTCCTCCACGACCAAGTTCGAGCAACTGAGACAGACCGCGGGACTGCGGCCCGCTACGTCCGGCGCCGCCTCACCGCCGCAGCGCGCGGTCTCGGGCTGGAACACGCACCAGCCGTAGTCGCAGGCGTGGATGCGCAGATCCGTTTCCTCCAGCACGAACCCGATATAGTCGCGTCGGACCTGCTCGCCAGCGCGGCCCCGGAAGCGTGCGCTCCCCGCGGCGATGCGTTCGCCCATGCGTCCGGCCAGCCGGTCGCTTATCAGGAGTCGGTCGAGCGCCGCCGCCGTTTCCGAGCGGCTCTCGTGATCGACGAGCTGGTGTAGATCGAAGTCGCTGCCGACATAGCCCTTGGCGGTCATCGCGACGGATGCGTGCTTGAAGTGTTCGGCGAGCCCGAGCAGCTGGGAGCGGTCCCGCCTCGCGATGAACCGCGCGAACGTCTTGCGGAACTGGTGCGTGCTGAGCTGCCAGCGGCGGCCCTCGTGGAGCGGCACGCCGATATAGTCGGCAAAGGCGTTGATGCGGAAGCCGATATGCATCTGAGTGACGGGGACGATCGCGCCATGCTGCGTGTTCTTGACGAGGAAGAGCTCGTCGCGCCCCGAAGCCTTGCGCAGCGGCTCGCTCAATTGCTCCAACAGTTCGACGGCGCGCGCGACGGGCGGCGGCGCCACCCAGCGTTCGAGGCGGCCGGCAGGATCGTCCACCGTCTTGAACAGCCGCGCGGCGATGTAGGCCTGCTCGACGCCCGTCTCCCCGAGCGGGCGGCGTTCGATGGCTCCGATCTTGATCGACAGGATCTCGCTTACCCGCATGCCAACGAATCCCGCGATGACGACGAAGCAGGCTTCCGCCAGATGCGACGCGGCGGCTCGAACCACATAGGCGCCATCCAGCGGCGTCCCCATGGGATCCGCGAGAGCCGCCTCGCGAAGCGCTTGCCGCACGTCGTCGGACGCTCCACGCCCACGCCCCGCCGCGATGGATGTGGCGCGCGTCTCGCGGCGCAGGGTTTCCGCGGCGATGATCGTGTCTCCATGGACCTCCGCCCAGGTCAGCGCCTTTGACAGCAGGTCGATCGCGACGGCGTCCGGAATGAACGGGATCGCCCCCTTGTTCTCGCGCGTAACCCCGGCCGCTTCATAGGTTGTCTCGATCGGCAGCGGATCGACAAGCGGCGCGTCATCGAGCTTCGCCCGCTGACGATAGAGATCCTTCAGCACGATCATATAATTGACCATCGTGAGCGGCGTCAGCACGCCAGTCCCGCTTCGTTGTCGCGGCCGGTCGCGTAGCCAGGCCGTGAAGCGTCCAACTGCACTTCGGTCGATCTCCGCGAACCGCATGATCCCTTCCGCGGCCATCCAGAGAAGAAGGATCCGCAGAACGGCCGCCCGGCTCTTGAGCGTCTTCGCGGAAGAGCGTTTGCGGCCGGACGGTGGATCGGTCGCCATCGTCCAGAGGAAGCGCTTCGCGGTTCCAATCAGTGCACCAAGATCGGTCGGCGTGATCCGCGCGTTCCGAGGCAATGCGATGTTCCAGTCGACGCGGCTCTGGTCCGCCCGCCAGCCGGCGGTCTGGATGTCCAGCAACCAAACATCGTCGCCGAACCGGCTTTGCGAAGAAACCGACGCCGCGATCCAACCCGAACCCTGGTCCGGCGATCTCGAGCTGCGGAGAGCCGCCTTCCTCATTCGATCGGTGGGACGGTTGGCATGACGCCGATCCGCGCCAGCGCGGCCGCATGCACGGCGGAAGGGAAGCGCGGCACGATATCCCGGTCTATGATCTCCAGCTTGGGTGCATAGAGCAGGCGCCAGCGATCCGGCGCCATCTCGCGATAGGCGTCGATCAGCGCCGCCCGAGTTCGCAGCAGCCGCGCGAGGATATCGGTCTCGAGAGGGATCACGGCGTTGGGACAGGTGAAGCACCCGAGCCAAGCCGTGCAGAGGCGGCCTGGCTTCTGACCCTCGCCGATCCCGCTGAGCGGATCGCTGCACACGAAGCCCGAAGCGCTTGCATGCCGCGCGTCGATGCCGGCGACGGGCTCATCGATCCGCTCGACCTCGCCACCCTTGCGGACGGTTTCGACAAACTGCGCTTGGAGGCCGCCGAGCGCCGCCGCCTGCGCCTTCCGGACGATCGGCCGATCGACGTATCGTTGTGTGGTGTCGGGCGTCGCGTGATTGGCCAGCGCCTGGGTCTTCAAGATGTCGTAGCCCACCGCCGCGTGTGCGAGCGTCAGACCCGTCGCCCGCAGGCTCGCCAAGGTCAACGGCAGCGGCGCACCTGTCACGTCGCGAAGGTCGTGCCGCTCCACGAAACGGCGGACGTGAACGGCGGTCAGGTAGCCCGCGAACAGCCTGACCGCACGTGTTCCGCCCTGGACGCCGGCGTAGAGGAACAGCCCGCTCCGCTCGCCTGCCGAGGCATGCGGAACGAGCCGCGTGGTCATCGCCAAGACCCGGTCGATCAGACAAGGGACCGAGAAGCTCCGATCGCGCAGGAAGCTCCGGCGCTGCTCACGGTTCGACCGGCCCTTGTGCCAGCTCACCACCACGCGCCCGTCAAGCAGCAGATGCTCGCTCATGCAATCGCGCCGCAGCCGACGCAGCGCCTCGGGATTGGCGTATGTCTGCGCGCCGATAGCGATCATGTAGGGGATCAGCGTTTCCGGGATCGGGTGAAGATACTGGGCGAAACGATAAGTGTGGCCATAACGCTCAAGAGCGAAGTGGATCGGCCATAGCTTCGCATCCCGGATCGTCCGGTGTGATGGAACAAGGCCGCCGAACCGATCCACGATGACGGCGAGCAGGGTGCCGAGATCATTCAGGTCGAGACGTTCCAGGTCGGGCTCGAGCGCGATCGCGGCACGGTCGACCTTGGCCAGCGCACGCTCGCCGCGGCTGAACAGACCCCAGCTCGTATCGATGTCGGTCCGCGCCGCCGCCAGCACCGCCTCGATCTCCGATCGCTCGAGCGCCTCCCGCCGCCGCGCCTCAGCATTCTTCTGTGGGAACGGATTGAACGGGATCTCCAACCCGGGATCCGTCAGTTCGCGCCGGTTGCGCCGCAGCCAGACGAAGAGCTGCTTCACGCCCGACCAGGCGACGTAACGGCTGCCCTTGCTGGATACTTCCCGATCGAGCCAAGTGATGAATGCGCGCAGCAGCGCCTCGTCGACCTCCCGCATGGAGGCAACGTCCCGGTCTTGCGCGGCGAGGAAGCGGAACCAGACACTGGTGCTTCCGAATGCTCCTTCGCGCGTCACCGGCATGTTGCCGGCATGATGATGCCTGAACGCCAGCGCGATCTCGGCAGCCATTTGAGGTCGCGCCACATGGACCCCAAAGTCGAAGCTCTGGGGATGCTCACTCCGACCATCCAGGAATGTCACGACGAGAGATCCCGGCGAGCCGATCAGCGGTTCCGGCGGGGATTCGACGCGATAGTCTTTCCGCCGCCTACCCATCGTCAGAGCAGCGCCTCATAAAGCTCGTCGACCGAGGCCTCGATGACGGAGAGATCGGTCGCCACGACCCGCAGATAAATCGCGGTCGTGGCCAGGTCGGCATGACCAAGCAGGGTTTGCAGCGTGAGCAGCGGATTGAGTTCGGCGCCCTGATCGGCCTGGCGCTGCAGGAAGCGTAGCATCACGCTGGCGAAGGTGTGGCGCAGCGCGTGGAAGTGTGCCGCGACGCCGAGGCGCTTTGAGGCATCAGCGAACATCAAGCCGACGCGCGGCGGCGTCATCGGGCTGCCCTGTTCGGTCAAGAACAGCCTGTCGGGTTCGGCATAGCCCCGATCCCGGGCCTTCGCCCGGCGAACGACGGCCGCGCGCTCCTCCCGCACATAGGCCCGAGTCCGATCGACCAGCGGAGACGGAGGATAGATCACCCGCGCCTTGCCGCCCTTGGTGACATCGATTCTGACCGCCGTCATCGGCTGTACGCTGCCCCTTGGCAGCGTGCTCAGCCCGAGCCCGGCGATCTCCATGCGGCGCACGCCGGTGGTTACCGCCCATTCCACGATCAGCCGGTCGCGAGCATTCATGTTGGCAATCAGGCGGCGAATCGTTTCCGGCGCCAGCGGTCGCGGCAACAACGCCGCGTGACGTACGGTCAGGTCATTGACCTTCCGGATTCCGCCGCTCGCATCGAGATGGGCGAAGAAGCCCGCAGGCCGGTTACGACTCAGCGCCAGCTCCCCGCTTGCCAAGGGAACCCGATTGATCAGCCCGTCGGCAGCGCACCATCTGTAGAACATCGACAGAATGCGGAGCCGGCCATTGATCGTGCTGCGAGCGTAGGGCCTGCCGGTGTGGCCGCTCGGATGCTGAAGCATATGGTCCCGATAGGCGGCAAGCTCGCCTGTTCCGACCTCATCCCACGCCCAGCCATTAGCCTCCAATGTCTGCCACCAGTCGTAGAGCGCCTCACCATAAGTGCGCCAGGTCTGCCGGCTACGGGTACGCCCGCGGACCAAGGCAATGTGCATGAGCCACAGGCAGGCCGGTTCGATTAACCGCATGCCGCCGTCCAGCAGCATCGGCACGTCCGGCGCGGGAGCGCCGAAGGGTCGAAACCCCTCCGTTGTGAAGATCAGCTCGGCCACCCAGCCCCCCGGCTCTATCGAGTGCTCGACGTTTGGGGACGGCCCCTCGGGGCCGCCCCCAAACGTCAAAAGAGCGCTCCGCCGCGATACTGTCCTGATTCTGCATCACTGCGATGACAGAAAGGACGTCCCTGAACCGAGACCTAACATGAGCTCGGTCACGCCAGCGGCGCCCCGCACCGGCTCAATCGCGATCTCTCCGGCTCTTTCGGCTCGAAGAAGTACGCCTTCGAAGAGCTGGTAGC
>JBAUXQ010000830.1:0-2229 GCA_049584355.1 Roseiarcus sp.
GAACACCGCTGGCGATGATGTCGTTGAGGCTGTTCGCCATCGAATCGCCCGGACCCGAGGTCGCGACTCCCTGCGCGCCGGCATTGACGATATTCTGCACGAGTTTCAACTGACCGTCAGGCGCGGCCCCCTGCTGCTGCGCCACTTTGAGCGTAACCCCGAGATCATTGGCGGCAGACTGGGCGCCATCGATGATCTGCTGGATGAAGGGGTCGCCTTGGGAGTGGGTGACGAACCCGATCGTGATCTGGTCGTCGGCTCGGGCGGCGGAAGCGAGGGCGCCGAATCCAAGAACAAGAGTCACGCACGCCAGATGCCTGCCTATCCACATAAACGCTTCCTCCGCCCGCTTTGCGCCAGACTCAATCTGAAAGGCTGGTGACGCAATTCCTATCACTGCGGTCGCCGTTTCCGCAATGCGCCGCGAGCAGCCATCGGCGTCGGCGACGTCGGATGCCTCGTCTTCTGTCGAAGCCCTTGTGGTTTGACAGCCATTATCGCGGATGATTGGATCATCGCAGCGGCCGGAACGTCGACGCCGCCATAGTCGCGCCAATCTGGCGCGCATCGCGATCTTCTGGCAAGGCTTCGCCACTGGCGCGATCATACTGGCCGCTGTCCTCCTCGAAGCGCTGCAGCGCCGCATCTCCGAACGGCGTCGAAAAGCGATTGGCGTCAAGCGGCTTGCGAAAGTCTCGCCTCGGTTTCAGCCGCTAGGCTCAAGGTCGAACAAGACTCTCGCTCTCACGGCCGCCGAAGCCCTTGAGCCGCGCGTAGAGGTCAGTGTACCGGCCGAAGCCCTCATCGTAATATCCCCGCATGGCGACGTTCGTCTCGAAAATGCGCTCGATTCGCGCCATGCGGCGCGCAGCCTCCTCGATAGACCCAAAGACATGCGCCGCCGTACCGGCCAACGCGGCGGCGCCGACAACCCCCGAGTCGAGGTTCGCGACCCGGTCGATCGGGCGCCCCAAGACGTCGGCCCGGATTTGGCACCACACGCCGGAGCGGGCCCCCCCGCCCTTCGCGCTCGTCGTGGCGATGAAACGGCCCTGGCGCGTCAGGCCGCCTCCGTAATTATGCCAATTGGCATGACATCGACCGGGCCGCATGTTGCCGCAAGGCGCGCGCCTGCCCGAGCGGCGGGGGACAAAGCGTGCGTCTCGCCCCGCGCCGGTTTGCCACGGCGCGGGGCTTGAGCTTCGCCTGGGCCATCACGGCGCGCGGGGAGCGCGCCGGACCTGATTTGATATTCGAGCTTCTCCAGGTCTTGGCCGTATGCCTTCACGGCCTCCCCAATCGTCAGAAGGCGACGCGGGCGGCTCCCTTAAAGGTGGCTGCCGAGATCACAGACGTTTTGACTGTCGCGAGGCTGCCCGGAGTCCTACCAGCGGTCCTGCAGCTTCAGGCTCTCGATCAGGTCGCCGCGGTAGAGGTGCTGGCCGGCGTGCTGCAGCTTCGAGTTGAGGTCGACATAAACCTTGCCGCCCATGTCGCGCCAGCGCCGGCAGAAGGCGAAGTCCTCGGACAGGTAGCGGCGCGAATCGGGATCGACCATGCAGTCGAAGAACAGCCAGTGCAGATGCGCCTGCGGATGGGGTTTCGGCCCGTCGGGGACGTAATTGAGCTGGGGATAATGCTGCATCATTTTATAGAACACATGGCGCTTGATGCAAAAAGATCACGCAACGGAATATCGACTTCCTGTTGAGGGAGCTGCTTGGCTTGACGTTGCGGTTTTGCGAATATGGGACCTGTTTTATTGGTTGAAGCGCGCCTTCAACTGGCCGCGGCCGCGATTCGATGCCGAGGGACTGCGGCAACCGGCTCAGCGCCTAAATATCGGTTTGCAATTGTGAAAGCTGTGGTTTCGATCTCAGCCGCCCGGGCGAGGCGTGCGCGGCCTTGAAGAGCGGCGAGCCGGACGCCTCCTGCGAAAATCGCCTGAGCGCGGACGCCAACAATTCTGCCCCGCCGGACCGCGCACGGATCCGTTCGGCTCCGTCAAACGGAAGCATGTTCCAGCCACGCCGCCCGTCCGACGAGCTGTTCGCGCTCAACGATCGACGCGAAGCGCCGTGTCCGACCCTTCAGGCCTGGGGCGAACTCGCGTGGCTGTCATATTGTCGCGGCTCGACGTCCTTGAACGAGACGAGGCGTTGCCGCGCTTCATCCCAAAGCGCCAGACGCGGGAAGCCGAGGCTTTGCACGAGATTGACGCGATTGAGT
>JBAUXQ010000831.1:0-1710 GCA_049584355.1 Roseiarcus sp.
ACCATCGCGGCGTCCATGATGCCGATCGAGGGAATGTTGAGAATCGCCGCCTTGCCCTTGAATTCGGGGTTGAGCAATTCGGCCCAGTGTTCGATCGGCCGCTTGATGAGGTCGGGGCGGATGCCGAGCGTGTCGGCGTTGTAGACCGTCGGGATCAGCGTGACCCATTCGGTCGGCGTGGCCGAGAACTTGGTCGAATGCTCGCCTTCGAGGAACATCACCTTCTTGGGCGCGGTGCCCTGGTCGCCGATCACCTTGCCGTTCGGCAATTGGCCCTTGGTGAAGACCGGCGTGATGTTGTCGAACTCCTTGATCTTCTTGGCGTCCATCGGCAGGATGTTGCCCGACGGCACCAGCTTCTTCAGGCTGAAGTATTCTGTGTCCAGAACGTCGAACGAGTTCGGTTGCGTGATCACCCGCTTGGTCACGTCGTCGGTGGTGGCGACGATGTTCTGGATGGTGATGCCGGTGTCTTCCTTCACCTTCTTGGTGATGTCGTCCGACTGGTTGACCGCGGTGCCGAGATAACGCAGCACCTTCTCTTCCTGCGACCAGACGTACGGGAAGCCGGTGATCGCTCCCGAACCGGCGGCGGCGCCGGCTAGGCCCGCGGCTCCTTTAAGTAAGGCGCGGCGGCTCACGCCCTTCGCCGTCTTCACATGCTTCATCGACATCGCTTTCTCCTCCTAGTGTTTCTCGAACCGTCACGGCGCCGGGGCAAGCGCGTGGACATCCTTGTCAGCCCAGAGAACATTGACATTGTCGCCGACGGTGAACGGCTCGCCGGCGAAATTTTCGTCGCTGACCAGGGCGGTGAGTTCGGAATAGCCGGGATGTTCGAGCGCGACCTGATAGTGCGCGCCCTGATATTCGATCGCTCGCACCGCGGCGACGAGCCGCGCGTCATTGGCGCCCGCGCCGTTCATGCTTCGGCGCAGCGTGATGCGATCGGCGCGCACCGCGACCGGACCGAGCGGGGTCTCGATCACATTGTGACCGCCGAGAAATCGGGCGATGAACTCGGTCGCCGGCTTTTCGAACAGGTCGCGCGGGGTCGCGATCTGCTCGATGCGCCCCTTGTTCATCACCACGACCTGATCCGCCAGCGCGAGGGCCTCGTCCTGGCCATGCGTGACATGGATGAAGGGGATGTTGAGCTGTTTTTGGAACCGGCGAAGCTCGGCCCGCATCCTGACCCTCAAGAATGGGTCGAGCGCCGACAGCGGCTCGTCCAGCAGCAGAATCTGGGGATTGGTGACCAGCGCCCTGGCGAGGGCGATCCGCTGCTGCTGGCCGCCCGACAATTGCGCCGGAACGCGCTGGGCGTACTGGGTCATCGCGACGAGCTCAAGGAACTCCATCGCCTTCTTGCGTCGCGTCGTCTTGTCGACGCCCTTCATCTTGAGCGAGAAGGCGACGTTGTCGACGCAGGAGAGATGGGGAAACAGCGCATAGCTCTGGAACATCATCGCCGTGCCGCGTTTCGCCGGCGGCAACTCGGTGACGTTGGTCGCGCCGATCAGGATGTCGCCTTCGGTTGCGCTCTCATGCCCGGCGATCATTCTGAGCGTCGACGTCTTGCCGCAGCCCGACGGTCCGAGCAGGCAGCAATAAGCGCCCGCCGCAACCTTGAGATCGATCGAATCGACCGCGGTCGCGGCGCCATAGCGCTTGGTGAGATGAATAAGTTCGAGGTCCGCCGGCTCCAAC
>JBAUXQ010000832.1:0-5991 GCA_049584355.1 Roseiarcus sp.
GTGCAGGAGGTGGGCGACCCGGCCGCGCAGCACGAGCGCGGTGAACGTGCAGGCCATCCCCTTGAGCTTGGGATCCTGGCGGCCGAGCGCGTTGATCCAGGCGTTGAGCGCGCCGATGTCGCGCGCCCCGGCGCGGCGCACTTCCATGGTCTCCGGCAAGTCCCAGAAGCCGTCAAGAAAACCGCGCACGGCGAGCTCGGCGGCGACGCGTCCGCCTTTGGCGCCGCCGACGCCGTCGGCGATCGCCGCCACCACCTCGCGGCGCGGTTCGGGCAATTCCGCGCCGATGACCGCGGCGGCGAAATCCTCGTTCTCCTTGCGCGGTCCCTTGTCGGAAAAGAAACCGACGCTCGCCCGGACCCCGGCGTCGCCCTCCGCCATTGCGTGTCGCTCCGAATTAAGCTCCGGCGGTCGGCGTTCGGAAGAACGCCCGTCTCGCGACGGGCTACCGGGCCGGATGAGGGACGCTGTGTCAATCCGGCAGCCGGCAGTGATCGAAGAGAAAGTTTCCGCCGGTCGCCGAAGCCAGGATGACGGTCAGCGCGCCTGACTTGCGGTCAAGCGTATAGCGCCAGCCATCCTTCGCGTCGCGCCACGAGATCTCCGTTTCGTCGATGCGGGCCGGATTGGAGTCGACTGTCTTGAGATCGTAGTCGATCGCAATCTGCCAGCTCGCGCCGCTGAACGGATTGGTGCACGTGACCGGGACCCCCTCGGCTTCGGCCGCGCCCTTGGCGGCGACGGCCGCCGCCAGCGCGACGATTGCCGCCGCTCGGGCGGAGAACGAGAATTTTTGCCGCTTCAGCATCGCCTCGATCCGTAATCCATTCCCGCGCGCTTCTATGCAAGACCTAAGGAAACCGCGGCGCCAAGCGCTATCATTGCCATAAAGGCCCAATTCTCTTCCGTTATCTGCCTATCGATTGTTCACTATGGCGTCATTTTACGCAATCTAGGCCCATTCCGTGAACAACTTCATAAAGATACCGTAAACGAAAAAAGGCTGGATTGCGGCACGATTTTTGCTGACGCTTTAATGGGCGTTTTTCCATTGGCGCGGCGCCGGGCGCGGGAACGGCGATTCAGGGCCTTGGAGGGGGACGTCAGCATCGATCGATAAGCGGGGAAATCAGCATGGCCCTCGTACCGTCACCACAATGGCTCGATACCGGAGATAACGCTTGGCAGCTCGCCGCGGCGACCTTCGTCGGCCTCCAAAGCATCCCCGGCCTCACGGTCCTCTATGGCGGCATCGTCAAGAAGAAATGGGCGATCAACTCCGCCTTCATGTCGATTTACGCCTTCGCCTCGGTCCTCGTCGTCTGGGTCCTGTTCGACTATAATCTGGCGTTCGGGCCGCAGTGGTTTCCATTCTGGGGCACCCCAAGTCCCGCCACATCCGCGGTCTTTACCACCGGGCAAGCGACCATTCCGGCGGCCGCGAGCGGCATGCCAGCGCTCGCCTTTCCAATGGCGACGCTCATCTTCTTCCAGTTCGTGTTCGCCGCCATCACCGTCATCATCTTGGCGGGCTCCGTGCTCGGCCGGATGAACTTCACCGCTTGGATGATCTTCTGCCCGGTGTGGATGACCCTGGTTTATACGGTCGGGGCGTTCTCCTTATGGGGCGGCGGCTGGCTCGCCGGCCTCGGCGTCGCGGACTTTTCGGGCGGCTATGTCATCCATCTAGCCGCCGGAACGTCGGGATTCGTCGCCGCCTGGGTCGTGGGCCCACGGCTTCAGGCCGATCGCGACCATTTCCCGCCGAACAGCCTCTTGATCACGCTGGTCGGCGCCGGCATCCTGTGGCTGGGCTGGAACGGCTTCAACGGCGGCGACCCCTACTTCGCCAACGCCGATGCGGGCGCGGCGGTGCTCAACACCAACACCGCGACTGCGGTTGGGCTGCTCGTCTGGACGCTGATGGACAAGATGGCCTACGGCAAGCCGTCGGTCCTCGGCGCCGTGAACGGCATGATCGCGGGCCTCGTGGCGATCACGCCCGCCGCCGGTTACGTCGATGGCTGGGGCGCGATCATCATCGGCATCGTCGCCGGCATCATTCCGTGGATGAGCATGAACTGGCTGCAAAAGACCAGCTTCATGATGCGGGTCGACGATACGCTGAGCGTCTTCTCCACCCACGGCGTCGCCGCCATCTGCGGCGGCCTGCTGACCGGTCTCCTCGCCAATCCGGCGATGCTGCAATATATCGGCACCGACAAGGAGGCGCCGGGCGTCAACGTGACCGGTCTCTTCTACGGCAACGCCTACCAGTTCGTGCTGCAGATCTACGGCGCGTTGTTCATCATCGTCCTGAACGCGATCGCGACCTACATCATCCTGAAAGTGATCTCGTTCATCGTGCCGTTGCGGATGGATGACGCCGCGCTGAAAGTCGGCGACGACGCCGTCCACGGCGAAACCGCCTACGCCATCGGCGTCGAAGGCGAGTAGCCGCGCACCCCTCCCCTCTCCCCTCATCCTGAGCTTGTCGAAGGATGCGGGAGAGGGTTGGACGAGGCTGCCGGCGCCTTATTGACATATTGACGCCACGATCGAGTCGGCCTCGCCTGGGGGTTTTGCGGCGGAAAATAACAGGGAGATTTTTCGCATAACAGGGACCATTCTCGTCGGTAACAGGCAGCGTTTTTGCGCGAACAGGGCCTGTTCAACGACGAAAGGTTTGAGCTGCCTATCTTTTCATCATCGACAACGCGATCGCGAGCTCCATCCGTCCTGGAGGCAGTTCATTGCCAGTTGGGGATGGATGACATTGCGTTGAACGGCGGCGACGAAGCAGCGAAACCGCTCTACGCCATCGACCGCAAGAATGCGCCCGTAGTGCGCTCCCATCCGAAAGGGGCTAGGGGCGAAAGGGGGGTCAGCTTCCGATCTGTCGACGCGAGTCTTCTCGACGCCGGACAAAACCTCGCCGATGATTTTCTGGCGGGCGGTCGCGTTCGGGTTATGGGCGAGCGACTTGAGGTAGGGGATCAAGTCGCCGTTCACAAAGCCGAAGAAATCGCCGAGCTTGCCCGCCTCCAATTCATTGCGCTTGGCGCCGCCGGGCGAGGCCCAGTCGCGCCAAGCGGTATGGCGAATGGAGCGACGGAGTGAAGTGCGCGCCGACCGCCTCGACTTCGTCCTGGCTCGCCTGCTCCTTATCGTCGAGCACGCGCAAAAACAGGATCCACGTCAGCTCCGGCACGTATTGCATCGCGCCGGCGCATTTCGGCCGGCGCAGCACATCGCAGATCGACCAGATGGCCGAGTTGAGCGCCGCGATCCCGCCAGGCGCGGGTCGGGTGGCGCGAGAACCCCTCTCCCGTCGGGAGAGGGGCAGGGGTGAGGGGACCGATGTTTCAGACAAAGGGCAACCTCAAGTCCTCGCGAATCCGCGCCAGCACAGCGTCAAGATCGTCGCACACCTCGGGGTTCGTGAAGCGCAGCATTCGAACGCCCAAGCGTTCGAGAATCTCCGTGCGCCCTTCATCATAGTCGGCAAACCACTCATGCTGCACGCCGTCTATTTCCACGACCAGTTTCGCCGCGTGACAATAGAAGTCCACGACGAAACGGTCGAACGGAACTTGCCGCCGGAACTTCGCGCCGTGAAAACGTGAGCCACGCAGGCGCTTCCAAAGGATGTCCTCGCCGCGCGTCGGATGCTTGCGAAGAGTGCGTGCGAATTCGCGCCGCTCGGAAGCCATGGGCTTTTCATGCTCGCGCGGCCGGTCCCCTCACCCCTGCCCCTCTCCCTTTGGGAGAGGGGTTCGCGAGCGCGCCGGCGTCGCGCATCTCGGCGTAGAGGGCCGACGGCGCGTAGTCATAGCCGTTCGGCCAGGTCGGCGCTCCGGCCTCGACAAACACCCGGCTGAAAAAAGCGGGGTCCTTGAGCGGCGTAACCATCGGTCCCGTTCGCGCCGCAAGTTTGCTCAGGTCGGCGACGCCCTCGCTGCCGTCGCTGAAACGCACCCAGAGACGAAACGCCTCCATAGGCTTCACTTTCACCACGTCCACCATCGGATAGTCAGTCGTCATCGGGTCCCGGAATCCTTTCGAGCGGCTGATCGGCGCGGGCGCGCGCCCAATTGTCTACCAGTTCGGCCCGATCCGCCAGAGCCCATTCCGTCACCAGGCTTGCGCTAAAAAACGTCCTTGGTCGTATCCAAGACCCACTGGCCGAGTCGGATCCCGTTGTTCGCCGTCATGGGCGAAGAGACGCCGTTCCACTCCGAGAGCTTCACGATGGCGATGCCGTTGGGGCCGGTAACGAAAACGCCGGCCTGAATGTTTCCGAGCTCGCCATAGCTCGGCTTGTAGTTGCCGACATTGCCTACATGGTCGACATTCATATCGAGGCTCCAATCTCCAAGCGGACCGTTTGGAACAACGCTTGTCGCGACGAGCTCATACGTGACAGGGAAATTCACATTATCGGTCGACCGATTGAGGGCGAGAACGCCGACCCCGGTGGAATTGGTGACGAGTATTCCGTCCTTATTGTTGCCATCGTAATTCGCGGTCGGGCCGATGACATCCTTGCTCGTCTGCAGCTCCCAGCCGCCGAGAATCGGCCCGTTTTTGAAAACGGCGAGCACCTCCATGCCGACCAGGATGGCCAGGCCCGACGGGCCTGACACCAGAAGCTCGACACCGTTCACGCCACCGTCCGCAACCTTGCCGCCGCTGTAATTGCCGACTTGGCCAAAGACATCGTGGCTGGTGTCGAGCGTCCATCCGCCGAGGTCTGTTCCGTTCTTGACGGTGTTGCCGCTCTGCGTGTTCTGCGGTGCGCCCAGCGACAGGAAGCTGACGCCCCAGTCGCTCGTCACCAGAACCTCGTCGCGTCCATCCTGGTCAAAATCGGCCGTGGCGCCGAAGACATCTGCCCCCGTCGACAGCGTCCAATCGCCAATCTTCGTGTCGTTGGGCAGCATCTGGATCGAGGTGATTGTCCCGTTCAAATATTTGAGGACGCCCAGTCCCCAGCAACTGGTGACGATGATCTCGCTTGCGCCGTCGCCGTCGAAGTCCCCGACCGGGCCGAACAAATTGATGCTGGGGTGGAGCAACCAGCCGCCGAGGCGTTGACCGTGGGTGGCGCTGGCCAGGACTTTAAGCTCCCCCGAATCGAGTTTCAGCAGCGCGATCCCCTGAGACCCGGTGACCAGGATCCCGTCGCGGCCCGATTTGTCGAAGTCGGCGATCGCTGTGAAATGGTCGCTCCCTGTATTCAGCTTCCAAGCGCCGATTCCCTCGGCGATACCCGCGATGTCGCTTCCGTTGGCTGCCATGGCCAACGAGGTCATTCTACTGTCGTGCTGCTTGAGGATGCCGATGCCCCAGGGACTGGAGACGAGGATCTCGTCCAAGCCATCCCCGTCCATATCGCCCACCCTCTGCGAGAGAGAGCGGCCGATCTGAACCAATTCGACAGTGACCGGCTGAGACGCAATTCCCATAGCCACCGCGTAGACCGAATAGTGTCCGGTTGCGAGGTTCGGGATATCCACCAGAACGGTGCTCGCCTTGCCCGGCGCGATGCTCCTGGTGCTGACATCGTGTGCGCGCGCGTAAGTGACAGCGCCATGCCGGTCCACGAAGCGGACCAGCGGATAGTTCTGCGCCTGCTGGTTGTCGTCGCCAAAGCTCTGACATTCGGAGAGCCCGCAGAGCTGCGTTCCCTTCAGGGTGACTGTGGTGCAGGTGTAGACCTTCGAGGGAAACGACGTGATCGTCGGCGCCCACGATGGGTCGCTGGTCCCGCTGAATGTGAGCTCGTAAACCACCCCCGAATACGCAACCGCGACCAGCCCGCGCCCGCTGGGAAGCGTCAACATCCTGGTTGTGTCGCAACCGCTGACACTCGGCGCGCCGGCAAGGATCTCGCTAAAACCGTTCTGAACAGGATCGTATTCGACCCAGAACGACGACGTATTCGCGTTCCCTTGGGTCAGCACTAGGACTTTTCCGGAGGGCTCCAAC
>JBAUXQ010000833.1:0-1591 GCA_049584355.1 Roseiarcus sp.
AGCGCCTTCGAGATCTGCTCCATGATCACCGGGGCGAGGCCCAGCGTCGGCTCGTCGAGGATCAAGAGGTCGGGCTTCATCATCAGCGCCCGGGCGATGGTCAGCATCTGCTGCTCGCCGCCGGAGAGGGTCGCCGCGGTCTGGGTCTGGCGCTCCTTCAGGACCGGGAACAAGTCGAACAGCCATTCCCGGCGCTCGGCTCTCGCATCGTCTGGGAGCCTGTGCCCGCCCATATCCAGATTCTCGCTGACCGTCATCGCGCCGAACAGTTCCCGCCCTTCCGGCGACTGGACGACGCCATCGCGCGCGATCGTCGCCGCTGTCTTGCCGCGCAGCGTCTGCCCTTGGCGGCGAATGTCGCCGGCATAGGGAGTGAGGCCGGAGACGGCGTTGAACAGCGTCGTCTTGCCGGCGCCGTTCAGCCCGACGACGGCGACGAATTCGCCGTGATGCACATGGAGCGAGACGTCCTCCAGCGCCTGCGCCTTGCCGTAGACGACGTTGAGGTTCTCGATTTCGAGAAAGGGCGTCTTCGCGTCGCCGAACGCGGTCTCCGGCCGCGCCGCCGTCTCGAGCGCGCCGCCGAGATAGACCTTGCGCACCGTCGGGTTCGCCATCACCTCCTCGACCGTGCCCTCGGCGATCCGCTCGCCGACATGCATGGCGTAAATGCGGTCGACCAGCGCGGAAATGCTCTTCACGTTGTGGTCGACGATGAGGACCGCCCGCCCATCGGCGCGCATTTCGGCGATCAGCGCCGCGAACGATGCGGTCTCGCGCGCCGTCAGGCCCGCGAACGGCTCGTCGATCAGCACCACCCGCGGATCGCGGGCGATCGCCTTGGCGATCTCCATTTTGCGCAAGTCCGCGAACGGCAGCGTCGAGGGGCGCCGGTTGAGGACGCCTGCCAGTCCGACACGCTCGGCGATCGCCCGCGCCCGAGCCTCAGTGGCGGCGAGGGGAAGCACGTCCAGCAATCGGTCGGGCAGTAGGCCGAGGATGATGTTCTCGATCACCGTCTGCCGATAGAGCGGACGCGAATGCTGGAACACCATGCCGACGCCGAGCCGGGCGATCCGGTGCGGCGGCCAGCCCGCGACCTCGCGGCCGTCGACCTTGACCGATCCGGCGTCTGGCCGTTCGACGCCGAGGATCGATTTCATCACCGTCGACTTGCCCGACCCGTTCGGTCCGATCAGGCCCAGAATCTCTCCGGCCTGGATCGAAAAGCTGACGTCCCTCACCGCCGTCAGCCCGCCGAACCGCTTCTGCAGGCCCTCGACCTCGAGCTTTGGCGCGTGGGCGTTCATGTCGCCTCCCGGACGCCCTTGACCATGCCGAGAAGCCCGGCCGGGAAGAAAAGAACGACGAAGAGCGCGACCGCGGAGACGATGAAGGTCGCGAGGTCGCCGAGCGGGCGCAGCGTCTCGCCGAGGGCGACCAGAAACACCGCGCCCAGGGCAGCGCCAAGGATGGTGCGCCGGCCGCCGATGACGGCGCCGATAATCACCTGCACCCCGACAGTGACGTCGATGAACGTGCCGACCGACGCCGCGCCGAGATAGAACGCCATCAGCGCCCCGGCGAAACC
>JBAUXQ010000834.1:0-2894 GCA_049584355.1 Roseiarcus sp.
GGGTGAGACGCTGCTCAGGCCGCACAGTCCGCGACGCTGAGCCCCGGCACGCGCTCAAATTCACGCCTGTTGAGCGTCACGAGCGTTGCGCCTCGCCGGCGCGCCCGCGCGGCGACAGGAATATCTCAAGCGCTGACGTTGCGCGTCAAACGCGCGACGCATCACGCAGCGTCGCCCAACGGCTTGGCGCGTTCGATTCGCTTCCGTTCGCTGGGGGAGTTAATCGCTTCCCACAAGTCGGTCCGCCGCTGGACATTGAGCCAGAAGTCGGGGCTGTTGCCGAATACGCGCGCCAGGATCAGCGCCGTCGGCGCGGTCACGGCGCGCCGATTGTTGCACAGCTCGTTGACATGCTTGCGCTGAACGCCCATCGCCTCCGCCAACGCAGACTGCGTCAGTCCCATCGGCCGCATGAACTCCTCCACCAGGATTTCGCCAACCGTGGCCGGCTTGCGTCTGGTCGTCAGCATTGACCGCCTCACCTGTAGCTGTGGTTGTCGAGGTAGATATCCGCCGCCTCTCCGCGGCCCCCATCCCAGCGGAAGACGAGCCGACGCGATCGCGAAACCAGCGGCTGGGGGGCCTCCGGGATCCTGCCTGATGCGCCTCCGCAGGTCTCCGCCCTACCGGCGGCCCGGCCCGAAATCAGCCCCTCAAAGTCGAAAGCTCCGAGCCATGCGCGCTCGACATCGCTCTCTGGCCCACACGCCAGTTCGAGCCAATTGTGGCGGAGGCGGATTTGCGTCCTGTTGCGGTGGGTTTTCGGCGCGTTTACCTCCCTGTTCGGCGCGATAAACCTCCCTGTTGTCTTCGCAGCGATTGTGGCGGAGCCGGCCGGCTAAAGTCCATGCGGGCGGCGCATGGCGCCAGCATTTCGCCGCGAAATCGCCCTGAGCGCCGGTGATGCGCCCGGCCGGCTCAGGGGAGAGCCGAGCCCTTCTCCCGCTCGCGGAGAGAAGTTGGACGCGCGGAACGCGCGGCCGGATGAGGAGTCTGCGAGCTGTGCGGCTTGCCCTCATCCGGCGCCGTAGCCCGTCGAAAGACGGGCGTTCCCAAGAACGCCCTTTGGCGCCACCTTCTCCCGTAAACGGGAGAAGGATTATGCTCGAAGGCCTGCCGCCCAATAACGCAGCATACAAGCTGAGCCTGGTCAGCGACCAGCGGCGGGCGCGCGCCGTCGCCGATCTCCTGGCTGAAAGCTTCGAGCCGGGCGAGGCGGCGACGACCGCGTTCGAGACGGGCGAGGCTTGGCCGGGCGGGGGCAGGGCGTGGCTGATGGAGGCCTATTTCGGCTGGGAGCCGGACGAGGAGGCGATGCGGGCGCTGATCGCCGCCGCGTCGGACGAGGAGACCGCCCGCTCGGCGACCTTTGGCCTCGCGGAAAAGCGCGATTGGGTGGCGAATTCGCTCGCCGGCCTCAAGCCAGTGCGCGCCGGCCGCTTTCTCGTTCACGGCGCGCACGATCGCGCCCGCATACGCGGCAATGACGTCGGGATCGAGATCGAGGCGGGACTCGCCTTCGGCACCGGCCATCACGGCACCACGCGCGGCTGCCTTCTCCATTTCGACCGGCTCCTCAAGCGCCGCAGGCCGCAAGCGATCCTCGACGTCGGCTGCGGCGCGGGCGTGCTCGCCATCGCCGCCGCCAAGGTCCTCAAGCGGAAGATCTGGCCTGGCGACATCGATCCCGTCGCGGTCGAAGTCGCGAACGCCAACGCGCGGCTGAACGGCGTCGGCGCCCTCTGCCGGGCAGTCCAGTCGCGCGGGGTCGAGGCGCGCGCCTTGCGGGAGGGCGCGCCCTACGACCTCGTGTTCGCCAACATCCTGGCGAAGCCGCTCAGGTTGCTGGCGCCGTCGCTCGCCGCGGTCATCGGCGCGCAGGGCGAAGCGATCGTTTCCGGCCTGCTTCTTGCAGATGTTGCGGGCGTGCTTGCGTCCTGGCGGGCGCAGGGGTTCACTCTGGCCGAGCGGATTGACCTCGAAGGCTGGGCGAGCCTCAGATTGCGGCGGTGAAATCTCACGTTCCGCCGGCGCATGAGGGGTTGTCGCGCTTCTGTCGCATCGGGCGGGGAAACTCGCTGGGCTGGATGCAAGGGTGGAGAACGCTATGGCGAAGGTGCCTGTCGGGGTCGGCCCCAAGCTGCCGCAGATCGTGGTGTTGTTCGGCGCGACCGGCGATCTGGCGCACAAGAAGCTGCTTCCGGGCCTCTTCCATCTGTGCACGACCGGCTTCATTCCGAAATGCCGGGTCATCGGCGTGTCGCTCGACGCGCTCGACGCCGAGGGCTTCCGCGCGATCGCCCGCGAGGCGGTGTTCGACCGTCACGACCGCAAGCCCCACAAGGAGGCTTGGCCGGCGTTCGCGGAGACCCTCGACTATGTGCCGATGTCGGCGGGCGCCGGCGCCCTCAGGGCCGCGGTCGAGAAGGCCGAGCAAGCCTTCGACGGCGTAAGCGAGCGTGTCCATTATATGAGCGTGCCGCCGAACGCCGCTCTGTCGGCGGTCAAGATGCTTTCTGAGGCCGATCTCGCCAAGGGATCGCGCGTCATCATGGAAAAGCCGTTCGGCACCGATCTCGAGACCGCGATCTCGCTCAACATCGAACTGCACAATGTCTTCGCCGAGAATCAGATTTTCCGCATCGATCATTTCCTCGGCAAGGAGCCGGCGCAGAACATCCTCGCCTTCCGGTTCGCCAACGGCCTGTTCGAGCCGATCTGGAGCCGCAATTTCATCGACCACGTCCAGATCGACGTGCCGGAGACGCTCGACCTCGGCAAGCGCACCGGCTTCTACGAGCAGACCGGCGCCTATCGCGACATGGTCGTCACCCACCTGTTCCAGATCCTGGGATTCATGGCGATGGAGCCGCCGACATCGCTCGCGCCCGGGC
>JBAUXQ010000835.1:0-1669 GCA_049584355.1 Roseiarcus sp.
TGTTGGACAGGCTGGCCAGAATTGAGGCTAAGTCCTTGATTCTATTTGGCGCTCCCAAGGGGACTCGAACCCCTGTTTTCGCCGTGAGAGGGCGACGTCCTGGACCGCTAGACGATGGGAGCGGCGCTGCCGCGGCGGGAAGGCGATTGTATATCGGCGCATGGAGGGCTAGGCAAGCAGAGCGGCGTTGCGGCCAATGGAACGCGGGCGCCCTCGGCGGCCGGTTCATCTATCGTTAAGCTTGTGGCCCCGAACTTGCGTTCCTAGTTGGCGTTGCGAATCGATCACGGCGGGAGCGTCGGTCGAGATGGAGTTCTGACAAATGCCCATGGCGAGCCTCGCCCGGCGGCCGACCGTTCTGATCGTCCTGCATCAGGAGCATTCGACTCCTGGCCGCATCGGCGCGGCGCTCAGGGCCATAGGCGCCAGGCTCGACATGCGCCGGCCGAGCCTCGGCGACCCGCTGCCGGAGACGCTCGCCGATCACGACGGCGTCATCGTGTTCGGCGGCCCGATGGGCGCCAACGACACGCTCGATTGGGTCAGACAGGAGATAGACTGGCTCGAAACCCCACTGGCCGAGGGGAAGCCGACGCTCGGGTTGTGCCTCGGCGCGCAAATGCTTGCGCGCGCGCTCGGCGCGCGGGTGTTCAGCTACGAGGACAAGCGCAGCGAGATCGGCTATTACCCGATCGAGCCGACGCCCGCGGGCGATCGGCTGTGCGGGGCCAAATTCCCGCGTTGCGTCTATCAATGGCATTCCGACGGCTTCGATCTGCCCGAGGGGGCCGAGCTCCTCGCCGCGGGGGGCGCGACTTTCCCCAACCAGGCCTATCGCCACGGCCGCCATGCGATCGGCCTCCAGTTCCACCCGGAGGTCACTTATCACATGATGTGCCGCTGGACCCATCGCGGCGCCGAGCGCCTGACCCGGCCCGGCGCGCTGAGCCGCCCTGAACATCTCGGCGGCTGGTTCCAGCACGACGGCCGGGTGGCCGCGTGGCTCGAAGCGTTCCTGCCGGCTTGGCTCGAAGGGCGGCTCCCCGACTTCCAGCCGAAGGCGGGCGCGAGAACGGCCAACCTCAACCGCGCCCCGGATCGCGAGGGGCCGGCGGTTCGCTACGCCGGCGCTTAAGCCCCGAGCGGGCAGTCTCGGTTCCCGCGGCGCAAGGATTTCCAAATCCAAGCGCAGGAAATCCAAATCCACAAGAAGGAAATCAAAAGAAACCGAAGCGAAATCCAAATCGGGCGGAAGGAAATCCAAGGGCGGTTTCTGTCCACCGATCGAGACTTTTCAATTGCTTAAGCCATGAAAACCGGGATCAGGCGATCCTCTCAGTCTCCGCCCGAATAACGTGAGGCGCCCGCGCCTTCTCGTCCGCCCGAATGTTCGCTCGCTGCCGCGACGAGTGCGAACAATAGCACGCCCTTCGGATTATCGCAAAGGATTGTCGCCGCTTTTTCTCGCGTCTATCCGCGGCTGCGGCAGTATGGCTCTGGCCCGGTTTGGTTTTCCTGGATCGAATTGGCCGCCGAGCCGATCCTGAGTCTTCCCGCCCAGGGAGGCGATCAGAACAGCGTTCCCTGCCCCTCCGAGCCATCGCGCGGCCGGGCGCGTTTGGGCCTGGCCGGGGCCGCGTCCGGCGCGGCGCGGCTCGACGCTCCGGAC
>JBAUXQ010000836.1:0-5488 GCA_049584355.1 Roseiarcus sp.
CTTCGGCCCCGCGCGGGCATGCGGATCGTCGATCTCTGCGCCGCGCCGGGCGGAAAGGCGGCGGAGCTCGCCGCAGCGGGCGCCGAGGTGACGACGGTCGATCGTTCGGCGGAAAGGCTCAAGCTGCTTGCCGCCAATTTCGAGCGTCTGCGCCTTCACTCAGAGATCGTCGTTGCCGACGCGCTCACGTTCGACGCGCCGCCGTTCGATGCGGTGCTCCTGGACGCGCCGTGCACCGCGACCGGCACCATCCGCCGCCATCCCGACGTCGGCTGGATCAAGCGGCCAGGAGATCTCCCCCCGCTCGTCAAGCTGCAGGCCCAGCTCATCGACAAGGCGGTCGCGCTGACGCGGCCGGGCGGCGCGATCGTCTATTGCGTGTGCTCGCTCGAACCGGAGGAGAGCGAAGCGCAGATCGCGGCTGTCCTGCGCCGCAATCCCGACGTGCGGCGTCTGCCAATCGCGGCGGATGAGATCGGCGGCCTCGCCGAGTGCGTCACGCCTGCGGGCGATTTACGCACGCTGCCTTGCCACCTCTGGGGCGACAATCCGAGGCGCTCGGGGCTCGACGGATTTTTCGCCGCGCGGCTTACCAGGGCGGGATAGCCGGGGAGGGTCGGCGCGTCAGAAGAACGAAAACGGGCTCTTCCCATGCACGCGCAGGTATTCGGCGGCGTCTTCAGACTGGTATCTAGCCTGATTGTCGTGATTCCAGGCGCGCTCCTTGTTGGTGAGCGATATCGTGGGGATTACCGGTCCCCAGCCGACGGTGCCATAGGACGACGATGTGCCCTGCTGGGCGAGGGCCGCGGCTGAGGCGAGGGTGAGGGCGGCGCTCAGGCCGATCATTGCAATGGTTTTGAACATTGGATTTTTCCCCATGGCTCGAGCGGCTTTCCGAGGGCGCGGTTCGGCCGTCGATAACACCCAGGCGCCGCAGGGTATTCGCTGTGTTAACGGGCGAACGCCGCAAAAGTTTCAAGCGCCGCCGGCCGCTGCTTCTTGGACCGCGCGGCGCTTGAAGTCGGGCTAGCGGGAAGAAGGCGCGCACCCATCAGAAGGGAAACGGACTCTTCCCATGCGTGCGAAGCCACTCGGCGCTGTCCTGGGCCTGGTATTTGGACTGATTGGCGTGATTCCAGGAGCGGTCGAATGGCGTCAGCGACTGGGTCGAGACGTGCGGACCCCAACCAACGCTGCCATAGGAAGACGATGTGCCCTGCTCGGCGAGAGCTGCAGCCGGCGCAAGCGCGATAGCCGCGCCGAGGGCGATCAAAGAAAGAGTCTTGATCATCGGATGTTCCTCAAAACTGGTTCGTTTTTGAACCCGTGCTTTCTAAGTAAGAAACGCCGGGGCCAGGACAATGCCCTTCTGCATAACGTTTCGGTGACCGGGATTTCAGCATCGGCGACAGTTCCTGGGCGGTTCCCTCTATGCTATTGCACCGCAACATAATTCACGCGCGACGGACTGGGGGTGAGGGGTATATGGCAACCGATATCGTGAGAGTCGGGCGGGCGCTGCTGTCCGTTTCCGACAAGGCGGGTCTCGTCGATCTGGCGCGCGCGCTCTCCGAAACCGGCGTCGAGCTCATCTCGACTGGCGGCACGGCGGCGGCGCTGAGCGGCGCCGGCCTTGCGGTCGTCGACGTGGCGCAGATCACCGGCTTCCCCGAAATGATGGACGGGCGGGTCAAGACGCTGCACCCGCGCGTGCATGGCGGCCTGCTGGCGATCCGCTCCGAGCCAGCCCACCAGGCGGCGATGATCGTCAACGACATCGCGCCGATCGACCTTCTGGTCGTCAACCTGTATCCGTTCGAGGCGACGCTGAGGAGAAGCGCCTCGTTTGAAGACCGGATCGAGAATATCGACATCGGCGGCCCGGCGATGATCCGCGCCGGGGCCAAGAACCACGACGACGTGGTCGTGATCGTCGATGTCGACGACTATCCGGCGCTGATCGACGAACTGCGGCTGAACGCGGGGGCGACCAGCCTCGCCTTCCGCCGGAGGATGGCGCAGAAGGCCTACGCCCGAACCGCCGCCTACGACGCGGCGATCTCCAACTGGCTGGCGCGGGAGATCGATGAGCCGGCGCCGAAATGGCGCGCCTTTGGCGGGGTACTGCACCAAAGCTTCGGCGCGCTGCGCTACGGCGAGAATCCGCATCAGCGCGCCGCGCTGTACCTGACCGCCGAGACCCGCCCGGGCGTCGCGACCGCTCGTCAGGTCCAGGGCAAGGAGCTGTCCTACAACAACATCAACGACACCGACGCAGCCTATGAGCTCGTGGCCGAATTCGATCCCGGCGAAAGCGCCGCGGCCGCGATCATCAAGCACGCCAATCCCTGCGGCGTCGGGCTCGGCGCAACGCTCATTGAGGCCTACGAGAAGGCGCTGGCCTGCGATCCCGTGTCGGCCTTCGGCGGCGTCATCGCGCTCAACCGGCGGCTCGATGCGGCGAGCGCCCGCAAGATCGTCGAGATGTTCGCCGAAGTGATCATCGCGCCGGAGGCGGACGACGAGGCGCTCATGATCGTGGCGGCGAAAAAGAACCTCCGGCTCCTGATCGCCGGCGCGCTGCCCGACCCCAGCTTGCCGACGCTCGCCGTGCGATCGGTCGCCGGCGGCCTCCTGGTCCAGGATCGCGACAACGGCGCGCTCGAGGATGAGGCCCTTAAGGTGGTGACCAAGCGCGCGCCGACCCCAGGCGAAATGGCGGACCTGAGGTTCGCCTGGCGGGTCGCCAAGCACGTGAAATCAAACGCCATCGTCTATGCGAGGGACGGCGCCACCGTGGGTATCGGCGCGGGGCAGATGTCGCGGGTCGATTCGGCGCGCCTTGCCGCGCGCAAGGCCGAGGAGGCGGCGGCGATCGCGGGCTGGCCCGAGCCGCGCACCCGAGGCTCGGTCGTCGCCTCCGACGCCTTCTTTCCGTTCGCCGACGGCCTCATCGCGACGATCGTGGCCGGCGCAACCGCGGTCATCCAGCCGGGCGGATCGGTTCGCGACGCCGACGTGATCGCCGCCGCCGACGAAGCGGGCGCGGCGATGGTGTTCACCGGCCTGCGACATTTCCGCCACTGACTGGCGCGCCGCTCCGGCCTCCGGTCCGCGGTGCGCGGGACGCTATTGGTCGGGCGAGACGATGACCGAAATCCGGTCGCTCTCGACGCCGCTGAACTGCAGCGCAAGCGGACGCGATGGCAGATCGAACTTGACGCTCTTGCGCGCGCCCTCGCATCCCGTTGCGCCGGTGAACGCTTTCGGATGCAGGTAGTCTTCGCCGTCGAGGACGTCGATCCAGCCTGGCGACGAAATCGTGACCTTGTAGACGCCCGGCTTCGCCGGCGCGGCGAGGGCGAAATGGCCGGCGAACGCCTGCGCTGATTTCGGCGCCCGCTCCGGCGCCTTCGGCAAGCCGGCGCTCGCCAATGGCTGAAGCTCAAGCGTCATCGCAATGTTCAAGGCGAGGGGGCCGCCGTTGGCGAGCGACGGCTTATCGGATCGGATGAGCGCCGCGCGCTCGGGCTCGAGGGGCCATCGGAACCCGCCGCAACCCGAGCCCTCCTGGGCCTGAGCCAAACCCGGCGCCGCGGCCAGGGCGACGGCCGAGAGTCCGACGCCCAACAGCCATCGGCCAAAGGTCATTGCGAGGTCACGGCCGCAGGCGGATCGGGACTCCTTAGCGTCTCGGCCCTGGCGCCGTGCAGGAGCTCGACGGCGGCCTCCAATTGCGTGTCCTTGTCGCGATCGGGCGGCACATAGGCGTCGGAGCCCTTCTCCTCCTCGTCGCCGTTCTTCAGATGACCGGCCAGCGAGGCCTCTCCCATGCTGGACACTTTGCCCTTGAGGTCGTCCGGGATGTTCTCCAGCACCCTGATGTCGGGATCGATTCCCTTGGCCTGGATCGAGCGGCCCGACGGCGTGTAGTACCGGGCAGTCGTCAGCTTGAGCGCGCCGTTCTCGCCGAGCGGCAGGATGGTCTGAACCGATCCTTTGCCGAACGAGCGCGTGCCGATCAGGGTCGCCCGTTTGAGATCCTGCAACGCGCCCGAGACGATCTCGGACGCCGAGGCCGAGCCGCCGTTGATGAGCACGACAAGCGGCTTGTCCTGCGCCAGATTGACCCCGGGGCGGGCGCCGTAGCGTTGCCCCTGGTCGGGGGTCCGGCCGCGGGTCGAAACGATGTCGCCGCTGTCGACGAACGCGTTGGTGATCTCGACCGCCTGATTGAGCAGTCCGCCGGGGTTGTTGCGCAGGTCGAGGATATAGCCTTTCAAATTCGACGACCCGGGGTCGGCGCGGAAATGGTCGAAGGCCTTGCGCACCCCGTCGTACGCTTCCTGATTGAACTGGGTGATGCGGATATAACCGATATCGCCGCCCTCGATATGCGCGCGCACCGATTGGACGTGGATGATCTCGCGCACGATCGTGAACTCTTTCACGTCCCCCTTCGATCCGCGCTCGACCGTCAGCCTCACCGGCGACTTGGCCGGACCGCGCATCTTGTCGACCGCTTCCTTCAGCGTCAGGCCCTTTACGGCCGTATCGTCGATGCGGGTGACCAGATCGCCGGACATCATCCCGGCGCGCGCCGCCGGCGTATCGTCGATCGGGCTCACCACTTTGACGAGGCCGCCCTCCATCATCACTTCGAGCCCGAGGCCGCCGAATTCCTCGCCCTTCATGCTGCTCTGGAAGTCCTGCAGCGCCTTCGGATCAAAATAATTTGAATGGGGATCGAGCGACGTCAGCATGCCGTCGATCGCCGACTTGATCAATTTTTCGTCATCGGGCTTCTCGACATAGTTGTCGCGCACTTTGTTGAACACTTCACTGAAGACCGCGAGCTTCTCGTTGCCGGCGCTCGCGGCGGCGCGCAACGCGTCGTGCGAAGCGCCCACAAGGAGCACGCCGGCGGCGGCTCCACAGGCAAGGTAGGAGAGTCCTTTCCTCATCGAACGACGCTCCGCTCCATGCACTCTGTTCGGCTGCATCAGTTCGGCTTGGCGGCGCCCGCCTGACCGGGGTCGGACGGCGCCGCTGGCGCCGCCGTCGCCGCGGCAGGCGAGTCGGTCTTCGCCGGGGCCGCATCGGCCTTGACCGCCGGCTCCGGATGTTTCACCCCGTGCAAGAGGTCGACCGCGGCGACGAGTTGATTGTCGTCCTTCTCGTCCGGTGGGACGTAGGCCTGCGACGCCGACGTGTCTTCGTCGCCGTTGGCGAGATGGCCCTTGAGCGAGGCCTCGCCCTTCATGTCGTCCTTGCCTTTGAGATCGTCGGGCACGTTCTCGAGCACCTTGATATCGGGCTCGATGCCCTTGGCCTGGATGGATCGGCCCGACGGCGTGTAATAGCGCGCGGTCGTCAGCCGCAGAGCTCCGTCCTGGCCGAGCGGCATGATCGTCTGCACGGAGCCCTTGCCGAACGAGCGGGTGCCGATCAGCGTCGCGCGTTTGTGATCCTGCAGGGCGCCGGA
>JBAUXQ010000837.1:0-2619 GCA_049584355.1 Roseiarcus sp.
AACGGCCAAATTAGAAGCCATCCTTGTGTGGCGCTCATCTCGCCGCCGACACCCTGGAAGAAGCCAATGTTCGGGAAGCGACGTTTCGACCTCATCGCCCTTTGTGCAATCATTTTGTGGGCAAGCATTCTCACAGGCCCGGCGGCAGCGAACATAAGGTACACGTTTACCAGCGACCGGGGAAGTTTTGTCTACGATTCTGTCTCGTTTTTTGAAGGAGGAAGCCTCTCCGCCGGCGATCTTGTAAGATACTCTGGGGACTTCGAAGATGTATACTTTGGAAATTCGTATATTCTGCTTTACAACGCCGCCTGCAGAATCGCGGGTGATTGTTTCGACGCCACCTTTGGCTTGAGCGGCATTTTTCAGACTCTCGGTACCTACTACGCCTCCGACGGCGGCGCGGAAATCGTTATCTCCCAAATCACCGCCGGCGAACCCGTTCCAGAGCTTTCCTCATGGGGCTTGCTGGCGGTCGGTTTCGCCGGCCTCGCCTTCGCGAGCAACCGAAGAATTTGGAAGCCGCGCCTGCGACTGAGCGACCCATCGGCGATTTAACGGTTTATCCGCGGGCGTCGCCGCGCGCCCTTCGGCTCCGATTTCGTCATGGACGGGCTTGACCCGTCCATCCTTCGCATCAAGCCTGGAAGTCCCGCACGAACCGGGTCAGCGCCTTGAGGCCGAGCGCGCAGTCCTCGACCGTGATCGATTCCAGCGGATTGTGACTGACGCCGCCCTTGCAGCGCACGAACAGCATCCCGGCGCGACAGAGCTTGCCCATCACCATCGAGTCGTGCCCGGCCCCCGACGGCAACAGGCGGGGCGGGACGCCGATCGCTTCGACCGCCTTCTTCAAGTCGGCGATGATGCTCGGGTCGCAAGCGAAAGCGTTGGCGTCGTGCGGCTTGGCGATGCTGACCCGGACGCCGCGCGAAGCGGCGATGGCGGTGATGCGCGCTTCGAGATCGGCAAGGGCCGCGGCCCGGCGCGCGTCGTCGGGCGAGCGAATGTCGATCGAAAACTGGACGTGACCGGGAATGACGTTGGTCGCGTCGGGCCAGACGTCGAACCGGCCGACCGTGGCCACGAGATCGGCCTCGCTGCTCGCTCGCGCCTCGATCGCCAGCGCCATCTCCGCCGCGGCGGTCAGCGCGTCGCGGCGCAAGCGCATCGGCGTCGCGCCGGCGTGTCCGGCGACGCCGTCGACGCCGACTTCGAACCTCGTTGCGCCATTGATCGCGGTCACGATACCGAGCGGTAGGCCCTCGGCCTCGAGGATCGGTCCCTGCTCGATATGCGCCTCGACGAACGCGGCGACGCCGGTCCGCCGGATCGACCCTGCCCTCTCGGGATCGCCGCCGAAGGCCTTGAGCGCTTCGCGCATCGAGACGCCGCTCGAATCCCTCTGGTCGAGCGCGTCTTCCGGATAAGTCCCGGCGAGAGCGCGCGAGCCGGTGAGGGTGGTGCGAAAACGGACACCCTCCTCGTCGCCAAAGGCGACGATTTCGATCGCGTGATCGAGGCGCTCGCCGCGCTCAGCCAGCGTCTCGACGACCGCGAGCGCGGCCAGCGCGCCATAATTACCGTCGTAGCGCCCGGCGTCGCGCACGGTGTCGATGTGCGAGCCCAGCATCAGCGCGGGCGCGCCCGCTCGCCGGCCCTCGTACCGCGCGACGACATTGCCCGCGGCGTCGATCCTCGCCTCGAGCCCCGCCTCGCCGCACCAGCCGATGAAGGCCTCGGCGGCGCGCCGATGCGCGTCCGACAGGAAGAGCCGCGTGAGGCGGCGCGGCTCGTCGCTGAAGGCAGCGAACGCGTCGAGCCTCGCCATCAGCCGTCGGCCGGCGGCGAGATCGGCGTCCAAGGTCTGCCCATCCATCAGTTTTGCGCCGTCTCGAGCTTGAGCCAGCGCGCGAGCACGGCCCGCTCGTCGTCGGTCATGCCGCTGAAGTTGTTGGGCGGCATGGCGTGCGTCAGAACTGCCTGCTGGCGGATCGCCGCGGCGAAGCGGGCGATGTGCTCGGGCGTGTCCAGGATCACGCCCTTGGGAGCTTCGCCGATCCAGTCCATCGGCTCCGGCGAGTGACACATCATGCACCGCAGCTGCACGATGTCGACCACCTCCTGCGGCGCCTGCGGCTCGGCGACCTTGGACGCCGGGGTCGAAAGCTCCGCCAGCCCCATCAGCGAGCGCATGCCGGGCGAAGCGGTCGCGGCGAAGCCGAAGGCGCAAAGGATGGCGAACGCCGCCACCCCCCATGCCCACCACGGCGCGCGGTCGTGATCGAGATGCCAGACGTTGTAGAAATAGCGCACCAGCGCGCCGGCGATGATGACGCAGGTGACGATGGCCGGAATGACCCGCGCGTTGGAGTAGGTCGATGGATAGTGGTTCGACAGCATCAGGAACAGCACCGGCAAGGTGATGTAGTTGTTGTGGGTCGAGCGGATCTTGGAGGTCTTGACCCACTTCGGATCGGGCTGCTGCCCGGCCATCAGCGCGGCGACGCTTTTGCGCTGGTTGGGCATGATGACGAAGAACACGTTGGCGGTCATGATCGTCGCCATGAGGGCGCCGGTGTGGATGAGCGCGCCGCGGCCGGAGAAAAACTGGGTGAA
>JBAUXQ010000838.1:0-3564 GCA_049584355.1 Roseiarcus sp.
GAGCCGGTCATTCTGGGCGACGGCCGCTACCGCTATCGGGTGGTCGAGGGCTGGGGCGCGCTGCCCCCCGGGTTCACCTATCGGGACGGCGCGGCGGTCTGCGTCGACAGCAAGGACAACGTCTACGTCTTCAACCGCGGCGCCCATCCGGTGATTGTGTTCGACCGCGACGGCAACTTCTTGCGTTCGTGGGGCGAGGACATCGGTTTCGTCAATGCTCACGGCGCCGCGACCGGCCCCGACGACATGCTCTACCTGACCGACGATTTCGGCGCCGCGGTGCGCAAGTGCACGCCTGAAGGCAAGGTCGTCATGACCATCGGCACGCCCGGCAAGCCCGCGCCCCGTTTCTCCGGCGACCCGTTCAACCGCTGCACCCACACGGCCCTATCGCCGCAGGGCGATATCTACGTTTCCGACGGCTACCAGAACGCCCGCGTCCACAAATACGCGCCCGACGGAAAGCTCATGTTCTCGTGGGGCGAGCCAGGGACCGGCCCGGGCCAGTTCAACCTCGTCCACAACATCGCCTGCGACGACGACGGCCTGGTCTATGTCGCCGACCGCGAGAATCATCGCGTGCAGGTGTTCGACGGCGCCGGCAAATACCAAACCGAATGGCATAATATGTTGCGACCCTGCGGCCTCTATGTGACCCGCGGCAAGTCTCCGCTGGCCATCGTCGGCGAACTGGGCCCCGAGACCGCGGCCACGCTGACCGCGGGCGTGCCCAATCTCGGCCCGCGAGTCTCGCTCCTGTCGGCTGAGGGCGAAGTGCTGGCGCGGCTCGGAACGCAGCCCGTAGGCGAGGGGCCCGGGCAGTTTATCGCCCCGCACGGCGTCGCGGCCGATTCCCGTGGCGATATTTACGTGGCCGAGGTCTCCAACACCTACTGGCCGCAGTTGTTCGGCAAGAAGCCGGACCACGAGCTGCGCTCGCTGCAGAAGCTGGCGCTGGTGAGCTGACGCTGGCGATCCTTGTTGCGAGCACATTTGCGATCAGGTGGAATCATCCCTGCTCGTCGTCCAAAAGCCCCTCTTTGGGGCAAAATGCTCCCTGTTATTGAGGAAAAATCTCCCTGTTAATTCTCCACTCCTGAGACGCATTGTTGTCGGCCGAGGCCGGCCGCGGCGCCGGTTTCCGGCCTCTTTTCCCCTTAATGCGCTACGGAGCCGGCGACTAAATCATCGCGTTTCCAATGGCTTATCAGATTTTCCTTTTCCAGAAACACGATTCATGCTAAGATAAAAAATCTTTCGAAGAGCTTTTGAACTTGCCCGTTTCGACCGCGACAAAAAATCTCGCCTTTGTATCTATATTACATCATTATAGTGTCAATTAGGCGGGGAGTCAGGCCCTGACGGGTTTGGGAGGAGCGAGTTGAGCGCGATGGTCTGCGCCGTTGGGGCAGTCTCCGGCCCGGGCTTCGGCTTATGAGCGAGGCGGAACGCGGCGTCTGCCTGGTGATCGGGGCCGGCGACGGACTCGGCGCTTCGATCGCGCGCGCCTTCGCTCGCGAGGGCCTCGGCGTCTGCGTCACCCGAAGGCCGCGCCACACCGACGCCATCGACACGCTGGCGGAAGCCATCCGCGCCGAAGGCGGCAAAGCCTATTCGTTCGGGCTCGACGCCCGGGTCGAAGCCGATGTCGCGGCGCTCGTCGAGCGGATCGAGCGCGAGATCGGCGCGATCGAGGTTCTGGTCTTCAACATTGGCGCAAACGTGCGATTCCCGGTCGTCGAGACGACGACGCAAGTCTATTCCAAGGTTTGGGAGATGGCCGCGCTGGCCGGATTCCTGACCAGCCGCGAGGCCGCTCGGGCGAT
Organism: Roseiarcus sp.; assembly: GCA_049584355.1. Lineage (GTDB taxonomy): Bacteria > Pseudomonadota > Alphaproteobacteria > Rhizobiales > Beijerinckiaceae > Roseiarcus. The sequence goes on from JBAUXQ010000838.1 coordinate 1,827, forward strand.
GATCGAGCGCGAGCGCGGCACGATCCTGTTCACCGGCGCGACCGCCAGCGTTCGCGGCGGCGCGGGCTTTTCCGCTTTCGCCGGGGCGAAGCACGCGCTCAGGGCGCTGGCCCAGAGTCTGGCGCGCGAATTGGGGCCCAAGGGCGTCCATGTCGCCCATGTCGTCATCGACGGCGCGATCGACGGCGCCTTCATCCGCGGCCTGATGCCGGACGCCGCCGAACGATTGGCGCGCGAGGAGATTCTGGCCCCCGACGAGATCGCCCGCAACTACGTCTGGCTGCATAACCAGAAGCGCGGCGCCTGGACCTTCGAAATGGACTTGCGGCCATGGAAGGAGACGTGGTGATGAGCGCGACAATCGAGTTCATATTCGATTTCGGCAGCCCCAACGCCTATCTCGCCTACCGCGCGCTGCCGCCGATCCTCGAGCGGACCGGAGCCAGGCTCGTCATTACCCCTTGCCTGCTCGGCGGCATCTTCAAGGCGACCGGGAACCTGGCGCCGGCAATCGCCTTCGCGCCGATCAAGGGCAAGTACGAATACGAGATGCTTGAATTGCGCCGCTTCGTCGCCAGGCATCGATTCGAGAAGTTCCGCCTCAACCCCCATTTCCCGGTCAACACGCTGATGCTGATGCGGGTGTTGGTCGCCGCCCAGGAGGCCGGCTCGGGCGCCGCTTTTCTCGAGATGGGTCTTGAGGGAATGTGGGAAGAGGGCCTCAAGCTTGACGACAAAGACGTGCTGGCGCGCCGCATCGGTTCCGCGGGTCTCGATTCCGCGAGCCTGCTGGCCGCGGCGCAGACCGATCCCATCAAGCAGAAGCTTGCCGACAATACCGCCGCCGCGGTCGCGCGCGGCGTGTTCGGGATTCCGACCTTCTTCGTCGGCGACGAAATGTTCTTCGGCAAGGACCGGCTCGGGCAGGTCGAAGAGGCGGTCGAGGCGACGAGCGGGCGCGCAGCCTCGTGACTGCCGGCGGCGCCGGCCAAGTTAATCATGAATATGCAATCTCGCCTTCGTGACGAAGTTCTGTGAGAACTTTAGCGATCACATCGAAGGTTCGGTAATCGCTTGCTGGGATTTTCCTTTCTAAGCGGGATCTTGCGCCTTGGACATGGGGCCCCCGTCGAACGTGTGGAGAATCCGATGACTCGAGTTCAAAACTTCCTTGGCGATGAATCTGGCGTGACGGCGATCGAGTATGCGCTGATCGCGAGCTTGATCGCGGTCTTCATCATTGTCGCCGTCCAATATGTCGGCACGCAGGTCAGCACGGTATTCACCGAGGTGGGCAACTCGCTGAAGTAGGCGGGCGGCGCGCGCCAGTCTGGCGCCGACGAGGAAGCCGGCGGGCGGTTTATACCCGTGCGATCGGGCGCGGAATATGGCGAGGCGCCTGTCTCGAGGGGACCTCGCCATGATCCGTCTCGCGCGCGCTCTCGCGCTGCCGCTCATGCTTCTCGGCGCCTCGGCCTTGGCGACCGAGCGGTTGGGCGGCTATCCGGTCGATCCGACGCAGGCGCCGGTCTCCGGCATCTCGTCCGGCGCTTTCATGGCCAATCACCTGTACCCAATCTGATCGCCGGCCTGCGCATCAAGTTCTGACCCCGGCGATCCGCCCAGATTGGAAACATCCCCTGCGACGCCCTAGATTGACCCTCCGCCGGCCGCCCGGCGTGGACGTTCGGGGACTGGACGCAGCGGCGCATGGACAACCTTCTTCAGCTGGCGGCCG
>JBAUXQ010000839.1:0-5268 GCA_049584355.1 Roseiarcus sp.
GCGCGCGACGAACTCGCCGAGGCGGAGCGGCGGCTGAACGGCTCAGACCCAGCGATCCTGCCCGCGTTCATTCCGCTCGGGCCGTTGCGGCTCGACCTCGATCGGCTCGACCGCAACGCCGCGCGCCCGTTCGAGCCGCTCAGCGAAGTCTCGCCGCTCCGTCGGCAATGGGCGATCTGGCGCTGGGCGCGGCGAATCTGACGCGGCTTTGACTTGGCGGCTTGCCTTCGCAAACCAACATGTCTGTCACCCCTTGATATATACGTAATGAAGTTCGACAATCTGAGACCTGTGAGGCCCGGGCTTGGCTGCTAACTGAAGCCATCGGGTCGGAGTCGCGGCGATGGCACGAATTGGCCGGCGTTCGAGCTTTTCGATCTGCGCTGTCGTAGTGCTCTCTTATGCGACGGTATCGGCGGCGCAATCCGGACAGCAGATTCCTGCGCTCTTCAACATTTTCGGAGGCTTGATCAGTACGGCAATCGTCGATGCGGCGCGCCGCGACTGGCAGGCCCGACCTCCTAGCGACTACAAATGCCTGGCCAGACACGGCGTGTCAGCCGAGCAACTTGCGAGCAGTGGGATTGGACCAGACGATCCGCGAGTTAGACAGTATTTCTCCGAATGCGCCTTCGCTGCTCCGGCCGCTCCCACCGCTCCAGTTCCCGTTCCCGTCGCTCCACAACCGGCCACCGGCGCAGTCGCCGGGCCTGCCAGTTCGAAATACGTCGTCAATGGCCTTACGCTCGGTGCGTCGTTCAGCCCGCAGGTTGATGCCGCCGCCGGCTACGCCTGCCGGGCGAGCGAAGACTTCCCCGGTTTCGGATGGTGCCAGTCGCACCACGCCGAATCCCGCAAATTCGGTTCCGAGACGACCTGGATGTCGGTGTTCCGATCGGAGGCCAACGCCGTGGTCGAGATCACTCAGACTGTCGAGCCGGCGTTCTTCCGCCAAGGCGACGCCGAACGCGAAATTCAGCGTCTGTCGCGCGATTTCGCCCAGCAGGCGCGCGTCATTGGCGCCGAACTCCCCTGGGGAGGCCACGCCGTCATCGCCGCCTGGGTCGCCGTCAGCCTCATTCCTCTCGATCCGCAGGTCGTCGACGCGCTGCGCCGGGGGGTGCCTGTTCACAGCGGCCTGCTCGTAGGCGCTCTCGCCGACCCGCGCGCCGCCGCGCGCCTCGGCCTGCCGGTTTACAGCCTCGGCGGCGGCGCGGGCTTCATCTGGGGCGCTGACTACAACAGTTCGGGGAAAGGTGTGCTCCGCATCATCGCCGTCGATCCCAGTGCGTTGAAATCAGCCACCCGATCGCAACCGGTCGCATCGGCGCCATCGTCGGTTATAACGGCCTACGCCGCTCCTGAGCCGCCCGGGACGCCCGCGCCGTTTCTGGACGACGAGGGGCGTCGCGATCACGGCGAAAAGGTTCCGGTCGCCGCCTCGGCGGGGTCGGCCGGTTCCGCTGACTCGTCCGCATCAAGCAGTTCACTTGCCGGTCCGACCCAAGAAGCGAAGATCGAGCCACCGTCAGCGCCGCTGCCGTCGTCCCCGGCTCCTTCGTCGGCGCCGAGCAACCGGGTCGCTTTGATCGTCGCTAACGGGGCTTATCCCGAAGCACCACTGGCGAACCCGACTGTCGACGCCGACGTCGTCGCTGACACCCTTAAGAAGATCGGCTTCTCGGTCACGGTGCAGAAGAACCTCGACCTCGACCGTTTCGAGCAGGCGATCACGGACTTCGCCGAATCGACGAGAGGAGCCGATATTGCATTGTTTTATTTTGCCGGCCATGGTTTCTCTGTTGATCTCCGTGGGCGTCAGGAAAACCTGCTGATGGCGACCTCGGCAAATTTCTCCGCCAAGACGGCGCTAGCCTTGGAGGGCGGCGGGGAACCGCTTGATCACGTTGAGGAGACAATCATCGGCCGCGCCCGAGCGACCCTGATATTTATCGACGCTTGCCGCAACATTCCGGCGCTCGCCAGCCGCAGCGTCGGATCGCGCGGCTTCGCGCCTGTGGATACATCGAATCTCGCGGGCGTGTATGTCGTTCTGTCAACTCGCGTAGGACAGACCGCCGAAGACGGCGCGAGGGGGCAGGGCAGTCCATTTGCGCGAGCGTTTGCCTCCGTGATGCCGACGCCGGGGTTGCGCATCGAGGATGCCTATTCTCGGATGCGGGAACAGGTGCGGAGGGACACCGCGGGGGGACAGGTTCCCGACAGTATCCGTAGCGACCTGCCCGAGGGCGGCGTCGTCCTGGTGGGAAGCAACGTCAAGTAGAGGCCGGGCGAGGCGCTTATCTGCGTTCTGAGGCCGCCGCCCCTAAAGGTACCGCGCCCCGGCTTCGGCGGCGAAGCGGCTCGGATCGCCTCCCAGGCGATCCGGCCGTGTTCGAGCACATAGACTCGGTCGGCATGGGGCAGGGCGAAGGTGACGTTCTGCTCGCCGAGCAGCACCGTCATCTCGGTCGACTGCCCGAGCCGGGCGAGCGCCTTCGAGATGTGCTCCATGATCACCGGGGCCACGCCCAGCATCGGTTCGTCGAGGATCAGAAGGTCGGGCTTCATCATCAGCGCCCGGGCGATGGTCTGCATCTGCTGCTCGCCGCCGGAGAGGGTCGCCGCGGTCTGGGTCTGGCGCTCCTTCAGGACCGGGAACTGTTCGAACACCGCCCTTCCGCCGGCCCTAGTCGATCTGGTGATGGCGTGCGCGCGTTGAGCCTCCTGCGGACGGCTCGTCGAGGTCGCGCTTGGCGCTGTTGACTTGCGCCGCGAGTTGCGCGGAAACTCGAACGTTTCCGGGGGCGACGGACGACGCGCGGCGACCCGGACGGAATACCGACCAAACGGCCGGCGGCGCATAGTCACGGGAGACGACAGTGAACAGAAATTTCCTCTATGTGATGGCCGGCCTGTTCATCGGCGTCGCGCTCGGCATCGCCTCGTACTACTCGTTTCCCGACAAGGCGACGGCGGCCGACGTGGCGAAGTATATGTCGCTGATCAGCACCATCTTCCTCAGATTGATCAAAATGATTATCGGGCCGTTGGTGCTGTCGACGCTGATTGTCGGCATCGGCCACATGGAAGACGCGGCGACGGTCGGGCGGGTCGGCGCAAAGACCATGGGCTGGTTCGTGTGCGCCTCGATCGTGTCGCTTATTCTTGGCCTGTTCATGGTCAACCTGTTGCAGCCGGGCGTCGGCATCGTCATCGCCGATCAGGGCGCGCAGACGGCCAACCTCTCGACCGCCGCCTTCAGCATCGACAACTTCGTCGAGCACGTTGTGCCGTCCTCGATCTTCAAATCGCTCGCCGACGGCGAGATTCTCCAGATCGTGGTGTTCTCGATCTTTGCCGGCGTCGCCATCAACGCGCTCGGCGAACGCGGCAAGCCCCTGATCGAGCTCGCCGACAACGTCTCGCACATGATGCTGGTGATAACCGGCTACGTCATGAAGCTTGCGCCGATCGCGGTATGCACCTCAGTCGCCTCGGTCATCACCAAATCGGGGCCGGGAATCCTGTTGAATTTCGCAAAATTCCTCGGCGGTTTCTATCTCACCCTCATCATCCTCTGGGCGATCCTCGTCGCCGTTGGCTATCTGGCGCTCGGCTCGCGCATGTTCGACCTCGTCAAGAGGATGTATGAGCCGTTCCTGCTCGCCTTTTCGACCGCAAGTTCCGAAGCGTCCTATCCGAAGATTCTCGACCAGCTCGAGAGGTTCGGGGTTCCAAGAAAGATCGCAAGCTTCGTCCTGCCGCTCGGCTACTCCTTCAATCTGGACGGCACCATGGCATATTGCACCTTCGCGACCATGTTCATCGCGCAGGCCTATGGGGTCGACATGCCGATCGGCAAGCAGCTCGCAATGGCGGCGGTGCTGATGCTGACCTCCAAGGGAGTGGCCGGCGTGCCGCGCGCCTCGTTGGTGGTGATCCTGGCGACGCTCAAGCAGTTCGGCATCCCCGAGGCGGGGCTCCTGCTGATCCTCGGCATCGACCAGTTCCTCGACATGGGCCGCAGCGCGACCAATGTGATCGGCAATTCGCTGGCCTCGGCCGTGGTGGCGAAATTCGAAAGAAGTCTCGGTCCGGCGAAGGACGATATCGGCAGCGCCCCGGTCGCGGAGCCGCAACCGGCCCACGCCTGAACGAGCAAGCCGGCGAGGTCCGGCCTTTTCTTTGGAGCCCAAGTTGAGGACAGGCATTGCCTTCGCCGTCGCGCTCGCCCTGACCGGAATGGCGCTTGCCGCGCCTCGGGCGGCAGCTGAGGACACCAATGGCGCCGACCTCACGGCGCCACCGCCGGCGACCGAGGAAAACAGGCCGGCTGTCCTCGCCGGAACACTCAAAAAGGTGAGCGAAACGGGGGTAATCACGATCGGCTATCGCGACGCGTCTTTTCCGTTCTCCTATGTGCGGCCGGGTTCGTCCAAACCGATGGGCTATTCGATCGATCTCTGCCTCGGCGTCGTCGACGAGATAGCGCGCGAGCTGAACGGCGCTCCGATACGGGTCGCCTACGCGCCAGTGACGTCCGACACTCGGATGGACGCGGTCATCTCGGGCAAAGTCGACCTCGAATGCGGCTCGACCACCGGCAATGTCGAGCGGCAGAAGAAGGTAGCCTTTTCGCCGGTCATCTTTGTCGCGGGAACGAAGCTCCTGGTGAAGCGCTCCTCCGGCGTCGCCTCTTACAGAGACCTGGCCGGCAAGACGCTCGTCGTCACCTCGGGCACCACCAATGAGGCGGCGATGAAGCGCCTCAACGAGAAATACAAGCTCGGCATCACCATTGTATCCGCGCCCGACCATGATGACAGCTACGCCATGCTGGCCGAGGACAAGGCCGACGCCTTTGCGACCGACGACGTATTGCTTTACGGGTTCATCGCGGCCAAGAAGGCTCAGGCGACCATGGCGGTCGTTGGCGATTTCATCACCTACGAGCCGTACGGCATCATGTTCCGCAAGGACGACCCGCTAATGGCCGCGACGGTGACGCGCGCCTTCCTGACCATGGCGCAGAGCCGCATGCTCGCCGACACCTATCGCAAATGGTTCCTGGAGCCGACGCCGACCGGCGAATTGCTCGACCTGCCGATGAGCGTGCAGCTCACCGAGGCTTTCCGGGGGCTGGGGGGCGAGGACTGAAGTCGCGCGCCTATAAATATTGCGCCCCTGCTTCCGCCGCGAACCGGCTTGGGTCGCCCTCCCAGGCGATCCGGCCGTGTTCGAGCACGTAGACGCGGTCGGCGTGGG
>JBAUXQ010000840.1:0-1968 GCA_049584355.1 Roseiarcus sp.
CGATGGAGCGATGTGGACGACGTTGGCGCGGCAATCCTGCTCGCGCAAGCGGTCGTCGGGCGCTCCGGCGTTGAACACGAGCGCGCCCTGGTCCTTGGCGGCGTCGGCGACCTTGAGCAGCGCGTCGGCAGGCAAATCGGCGATCAGGTAGCGCACCCCCCTGTCGAGAAGGGTCCGCGCCGCCGCGACCGGATCGTCGTCGGGAGCGAGCTTGACGTCCTCGACCGTAAACGACTGATCGAGGAACTTGCCGGTCGTGTTGTTGTCGGCCATCGCCATCTTGGCTCCGGCGATGAAATCGTCGGCGGGCGGGATATCGACGATCGAGATCGTCTCGCGTGAGTGTTCGATGCGCAGCACGCCGACCTTGACCTCGAGCGGGTCGGCGTTGGCGGCGAGCGGCGACGTGAGCGTCGTGAGGGCGAACGCGAGAAGGAACGATCGCGATCGTTGTCTAAGGCGGCGCGTGGCGCCATGATCGTTCAACATCGGCGCCCAGGCCGGGGGAGGGATGATGAAACGGACCATTCCGCTCAGCGTCGCCGTCATTCTTCTCGCCCAGCCAGCGGCGGCGAAGGATACGCGGTTCTGGAACTTGACGTCCTCAACCGTCAAATCGCTCGAACTTGCGCCCGCCGGCACGTCCGCCTTTGGCCCCAACCAATGCGCCAACGACCCGGACGGCGCCGTCGACCACGACGAGCGGGTGAAGGTGACCGGCGTGACAGCGGGCGCGTATGATGCGCGGCTCAAGCTGGCCGATGGACGGGTGTGCATGGCCAAGGCCGTGCGGATCGAGACGGGCAAGCCGTTCTCCATCGAGGACAAGGATCTCGTCGGCTGCGCACCCTGAGCTTCGCAGAGATCATGCACGGCGGAAGCGTCCGCGCGCGCCTGCTCGCCCGCACTCGGCGAAAAACGGGTGGGGGTCGAATCAATTCCGTGGGGTGGGACCATCAGCCAAGAGACTTGAGGCAAAACTCACGGTTCGCGCTCCGGTCCCCAGAGGCGTCCCCTAAGCGGCGCGCCGCGCCGCCGTATCGTCGCGTCGAGCGAGCATTCCGGCGCTCCGCCGATCAGGCGGAAACGCCGGCTCGCGCTCACATTTCGGCGGTGAGATAAGCCGTTACTTCCATGCCAGCGCAGATTTCGACAACAACGGGAGCTGTCCAGCTCATGGGGTTCTCCTCTAAGCGCGTTTCCAGCCGGGCACGCCCGGCCCGGCCAAACATTAGCAGTTTCGGCGTCCGCCGTCACCCCCTCTTGGAGCAGGGGATGCTATCATCGGCTCCGCGGTGGGGAAGCAACAAAGTTTCGCCGCCGCCGCGAAATTATTCTCGCAATTGCGAGGGAATGCGGGCAATCGTCGCCGCCGAATTCACCTCAAGGCGTCTTAAGTGCGGTTTTCCCTTGCCAATGTGGCGTTGCAGGCGCTGTCGCACAATTCCGGCTGGCCGGAGCAGTGGCGCAACGCCGAGCCGAAGGCGGCCTATGACGCGGTCATCATCGGCGCCGGCGGGCACGGGCTCGCGACCGCCTATTACCTCGCCAGGGAGCACGGCCTCAGCAACGTCGCGGTGTTGGAGAAGGGCTGGCTCGGCGGCGGCAACACCGGGCGCAACACCACGATCATTCGGTCCAATTACCTGTGGGAGGAATCGGCCGCGCTCTATGAGCATGCGCTGAAGCTTTGGGAGGGCCTGTCGCAGGAGCTCAACTACAACGTCATGTATTCGCCGCGCGGCGTCATGATGCTGGCCCACAACACCCATGACGTCCAGGTCGGCAAGCGTCACGTCCACGCCAACCGCCTGGCCGGGGTCGACAACGAATGGCTGTCGCCCGAAGAAGCCAAGGCCTTCTGCCCGCTTTTGAACGTCGCCCGCGACATCCGCTATCCGGTCGTCGGCGCGGCGCTGCAGCGGCGAGGCGGCACAGCGCGGCACGACGCGGTCGCCTGGGGCTATG
>JBAUXQ010000841.1:0-2290 GCA_049584355.1 Roseiarcus sp.
CGATCGCGCCCGTCTCGGCGCAGGCGCCTTGCGGATAGGCGGCGTTCTCGACATTGCAGCCGCTATGGACCGCGCCGCTTTCCGAACGCAGCGCGGCGCCGACATGAAAGCGCGAATAGGGAGCGTAAGCGTTGGCCTGCGCCGCCTTGGCGGCCGCGAACAATTGTTGCAGCGCCGCCTCAGCGCTCTTTGACATAAGGAATCCCCGACGCCTTGGGCGGGATCGCCTTGCCGATGAAGCCCGCCAGCAATACGACGGTGAGGATATAGGGCAGGGCCTCGATCGCCTGCACCGGCACCGGCCCGATCACCGGCAGCTCGACGCCCTGCATCCGGATCGCAACCGCATCGAGAAAGCCGAACAGGAGGCAGGTCGCCAGCGCCGGCCACGGACGCCATTTCGCGAACACCAGCGCTGCGAGGGCGATGAAGCCTCGCCCGGCGCTCATGTGCGGCTGGAAATAGGCCTCCTGCGACAGCACCAGATAGACGCCGGCGAGGCCGACCAGAACGCCGCAGATCATCACCGCGCCGTAGCGCAGCGCCCTGACCGATATGCCGGCGGTGTCGACCGCGGCCGGGTTCTCCCCGACGGCGCGTAAGCGCAGTCCGAACCGGGTGCTGTAGAGCGCCCAATAGGTGAGCGGCACGAGCAGGAAGGCGGCATAGGTGATGAGGTCGTGGCCGGAGATCAAACGCTCGTAGATCGGTCCGACGATCGGGACGCTCCCGAAAGCGTGGGCGAACGGCAATTCGATCGTCTGGAACTGGGCGTAGGCCGGCAATTCCGGCGTCCGTCCGCCCTGCGACCAGATCGCATTGCCGATCAACGCCGTCATGCCGTCAGCGACCATGTTGATCGCGGTGCCGGAGACGATCTGGTTGGCGCGCTGGTCGATCGAGGCGTAGCCGTGGATCAGCGAAACGGCGATCGTCGCGGCGACGCCGCCAAGCAGTCCGAGCCAGACGCTGCCGGTGAAGGTCGCCACCGCCGCCGAGCCGAACGCGCCGACCAGGATCTTGCCTTCGAGGCCGATGTCGACCACGCCGGAGCGCTCCGACCATAGGCCCGCGAGACAGGCCAGGATCAACGGCGTGCCAAGCCGGATGCCGGAAGCGAAGACGACGATGAACGCATTGAAGAGGTCCATCGCGCTTCGCCCCGTCAGATCGGCGGGGAGGTCGTGCGGCGCGCCAGCAGCACGGCGACCGGACGGCGGAACATGTGCTCGAGCGCGCCCGCGAACAGCACCACCAGGCCCTGGATGACGACGATCATGTCGCGGCTGATCTTCGGCTTCTCGAACGCGAGCTCGGCGCCGCCCTGGTAGAGGATGCCGAACAGGATCGCGGCGAGAATGATGCCAACGGGGTGGGCGCGCCCCATCAGCGCGACCGCGATGCCGACGAAGCCGAAGCCGGCGGTATATTCGAGAATGAGCCGGTGCTCCTCGCCGAGGATCACGTTGACCGCCATGCCGCCGGCGAGCGCTCCCGACAAAAGCGTGGTGACGATCGTCACCCGCGCCGGCGAAATGCCGCCGTAGACGGCGGCGGTCGCATTGGCCCCGACGGTGCGGATTTCGTAGCCGAGCCGGGTGCGCCAGATCACCACCCAGACCGCGAACGCGGCGGCGAGCGCGAGCAGGAACGACAGGTTGAACGGCGTGACCGGCCAATGGATTCCGAGCGGCGCCAGGAGGTCGTGGAACTGGGGAACCTGCCCGTAGATCGAGAAGGTCGGCGTCTCGGGATTCATCTGGCTGGGCTCGCGCAGAACATTGACCAGGAGATAGCCCATCAAGGCCGAGGCGATGTAATTGAACATGATCGTCGTGATGACGATGTGGCTGTCGCGCTTGGCCTGAAGGTAGCCGGGAATGAACGCGAACGCCGCGCCGAACAGGGCGGCGCCGATGATCGCGACGATGACCAGCGAATAGCCGGGCAGGAAGCCGAGATGGAGCGCCGCCAGCGCCGCGCCAAGGCCCGCGACATAGGCTTGGCCCTCGACGCCGATGTTGAACAGCCCGGCGTGGAAGCAGATGGCGACCGCAAGGCCGGTGAAGATGAAACTGGTGGCGTAATAGAGCGTGAATCCGATGCCTTCGAGATCGCCGAGGGCGCCGGTAATGAGAATCTGCACCGCCTCGAGCGGATTCTCGCCGATCGCCAGGACGACGAAACCGGAAATGACGAAGGCCGCGGCGACATTGATGAGCGGGATCAGCGCGACGTCGGCCCAGATGGGCAGGGGCCTCAACGGCGAGCTCATGCCGCACGCTCGCTG
>JBAUXQ010000842.1:0-7455 GCA_049584355.1 Roseiarcus sp.
GGAGGGGTCTCCGCGCCCCCGTCTGGGCCGGGCGCGGGCGCGGAGACGCCAACGCCGAGCTCCTGGCGGCGCATGGCGATCTGCGACACCGCGGCTTTGAGATCGCGCGGCGGCTTCGGCGCCGCCCACTCGCCGGTTTGAGTTGGGCCGCTCCAGCGGGTGTTGATCGCTTCAAGCCGCCGGACCGCATCGATCAGCGCCTGCCGGTCGGCGTCGCGCGCCGTATTCGAGCGCTCAATAATCTCGGCGACCGATTCGAACGCGCGCGCCGTCCGCGTTTCGGCGCGCGAGAGCCTCGCCTCGAAGCGCTCGATCGCCGAATCGAAAGAGTCCGGAATCCCCGGCGCCTGCGGTTCGCGCGCTCCCCCTATTCGCCGCGCGATGCGTTCGAGGCGTCCCGCGGCCGCGCCGAGCCGCCCGTCTTCGGCTTCATTGTCTTGCGGCGGCGCGCGTTGCGCGAGGGCGGCCTGGTCGGCGATCGCTTCATCCAGCCAATCGTCAAGACGCATGCCGGCGCGACGGGCGGCTTCCTCGGCGGCGTCCTGAGTCCGCCGCCCCACCCCCGCGATCGTCCACGCCATCGCTTTGTTCATGTCCTCGCCCATCGCCGGCGGCCGCGAATCGTCGCGCGCTCCAGGGGCGACGCGCAGGACAATTGTTTCGGCGGTCGTGGTGAAGAATTGGTTAAGGGCGCTTCGGGCTCGGGCGGCGCGAAGGCGCGCCGGCCCTTGAGTTGTATCTGTGGGTTGTTGCAACTTTCGATTGCAATCTGGATTCGCTCAGGCATAGATGGGGCGAATCGCGCAGGGGCGCGCGAATCACCAAGGCGCGAACGCAACGGCGCCGACGAAAGGAGAGGCCATGAGCCGGTTATCATCGTTAAATCACCCAAGTGTAGGGACTTCGGCCGCACTGCTCGGAGGAGAAGGCCGCTCTGCGTCCGATTCGGCGCAGTCGGAGATGACCATCAGCCAGATGTCGCGACTGTTCGGCGTCAGCTTGCGCACGTTGCGGTTCTATGAGGATCGCGGCCTGATCAAGCCGCGCCGCGAGGGCAACGCCCGATTTTATCGCGGCGCCGACCGCGTCCGGATGGAGATGATCCTCAAGGGAAAAAAGCTCGGCTTCACCCTGACCGAAATCCAGGACCTGATCGGCGGCAAGGGGGCGACGGAGACGCCGGACCTCGAGGATCAGCTCAATGCGCAGCAGATCGTCACCCAGATCGGCCATCTGGAGCGGCAGCGGGGCGAAATCGACAGCGCCATCGAACGGTTGCGCGCAACGCAGAGCCGCCTCGCCCAAGGCGCCGCGGCCTGAGCGGCGGGGATTGAGCACAAGGGGCGGCGCACGCGCGCCGCACTATGCCCTGATCCTCGCCGCCTCTACGATGCTCAGCGCTTCGGCGAAGGCGGCGTCAATCCCGAGATGGGTCGTGTCGAGCTGGACCGCGTCTTCAGCTGGACGCAACGGCGCGGCGGCGCGGCCGGAGTCGCGGGCGTCGCGGCGGATGATGTCGGCCAGAATCGCCTCGTAGTCGGCCTTTTCGCCGCTCCGGATCAATTCGAGCGCGCGGCGCTGAGCCCGCGTCGCCGCGCTGGCGGTGACGAAGATCTTCACGTCTGCTTCCGGACAGACGACCGTGCCGATGTCCCGGCCGTCGAGGACCGCGCCGCCTGGCCAGGCTGCGAACGCGCGCTGCGCCTCGATGAGCGCCGCGCGGACGCCGGGCATCGCCGCGATGACAGACGCAGCCTCGCCCATCTGGCGCGTGCGCAACGTCGCATCGTCGAAATCGCTGAGGCCCAGCCCCCGCGCAGCGGCAACCGCCGCGGCTTCGTCGTAGAGGTTGCGGTCGTCGGCGATGAGGGCGGCGGCGGTCGCGCGGTAAAGCAGCCCGGTGTCGAGATGCGGCAGCCCGTAATGCGCCGCAATCCGGCGCGCGATCGTGCCTTTACCCGAGGCCGCGGGGCCGTCGATGGCGATGATCATCGTGAGCCGCCCGCTTCCCCAGGCTCCCTACCCTCGGCTGCGCTCTTAGATCGCGGCGAGGCGGCTGTCGAGGCGGGAATGGGTCCGCTCGACATGACGACGCAACCGGTCGCGAAGACGTTTGTTCGAAACAACCCGCTGACTAATCTTCGGTTGTAAAGCGAAGTTCGTCGTGCCCTCCGTCAGGGGCTTGTTGCTCCTTGGCGGTCGTCCGCCCAGGCGATTGTCGACCCGCACTCGGTGTTGCCGACGGCGCCTGATGGGTCGCGCTTGCCCGGCCAAGTCCTCAGCGATGCCCGAATAACCGCGGCAACCCAGCGGCGCATTCCTTGAGCGGATTAACCATGATGAGAACCTCTTGCGTCGAATGTGGAAATTAGCTTGACGTACCGCTAAGAGGACTACACCCTCAGGTTGTGACTGGCCTTTGGATGCGGGTGGTTAGCCACGTCGCGATGCGCCTGGCTTGGCGCATTTTCCAAAGGAGGGACTTACCTTGAATCATAGACTTGCTTTGGGCGCGGCCGCTGTTGCGGCCGCCCTCTCTTCGCCTGCGTTCGCCGGCAACCTCGTCACGAACGGCAGTTTCGAAGACAACTTTGGCGCCGGTCAGTTCAATCAATCGCTTCCGGGCTCGACAGGAGGCCAGAGCTCCGGCGCTCCTGGCACGACGGCGAACGGCTGGACGGTGACGGGGACCAATTCCAGCTACCCGGAGGGCTACGCGTTCATCTTTGGCAACGCCAACAGCTTCACCACGACGAACGCCGCCGTCGGACCGACCTCCCAGTACGGGAATCCTGGCGGCCCCGCCACGCTGCCGCTGTGGGGCAGCTCGGCCGACGGAAGTCTCGCGGGAAGTTACTTCTACGGCGTCGATTCGACCTTCCAGCCGTCGGCGCTGAACCAGGAGATCAACGGCCTCACGGTTGGCGACCAGTATACCCTCACCTTCGACTATGCCGCGGCGCAGCAGTATCTTTATAGCGGCAACACCACGGACCAATGGGTCGTGACCCTCGGGAGCGAGACGATTGTCGCGACTCCAACGATTGACCTCTCAAGCCGCGGGTTCTCCGGCTGGATGACCGAGACGGTGACTTTCACCTATGAAGGCCTCGGGCCGAACCCGAACCTCCTGACGTTCGTTGACAACGGGATGGGAGGTTGCGATTCCAACTTTCTAAACTGTGCAATAAACAATCCGGGCGCCAGCGGCTCGCCGCCTTTCTCGCTGCTCGATGGCGTGTCGCTGACGGCGGTTCCGGAGCCGTCGACCTGGGCGATGATGCTGGCCGGCTTCGCCGGTCTCGGCTACGCGGGTTTGCGTAGCCGACGTAGGGCCGCGATCTCGATCGTGTGAACATGGCGGCGTAGCCCTGACCTTGAAGGAGCCAAGCCGCTTGCTCGCGAGCGGCTTGGTAGCCTTTCGCGCCCCGGCCACATCCCCGCGCAGACTTTAAAATCCGAGCGGGCCAGCTGCCGGGTCCAACGGACGCCTCAAATGGCCGCAGAACCCTACCGAGACCTCTTCGTCCTCCTTTTTGCCGCGGGCCGGCTCGCCGTGTGGCTGGCGGTCTTCGCGGCGGTCTTCGCGCCGATCGAGCGGATCTTCGCGCTGCGTCGCCAGAAGATCTTCCGCAAGGAGTTCGCTGTCGACCTCGGCTATTATTTTCTCAACGGGCTCTTGCCCGGCCTCGTGCTCGGCGCGCCGATTTCGCTGGCGGTCCTGACGATCCATCGCGCCATCCCGGGCGGCGTCCCGGCGACGATCGCCGGCTGGCCGATCTGGCTCAAGGCCTGCGCCACGATGGCGGTGGGCGAGACCGCATATTACTGGGCGCATCGTCTTAGTCACCAGATTCCGTTCCTCTGGCGGTTCCACGCCGTGCATCACAGCGCCGAGGAGCTCGATTTTCTCGTCAACACCCGCATGCATCCGGTCGATCTGGTGTGGTCGCGGATGGCCATGCTGACGCCGGTCTACGCTCTGGGGCTCGCAAATCCTGTCGGCTTCGGCGACGGTCTCTTTGCGGCCATCGTCCTCATCATCGGATCGGCGTGGGGATATTTCATCCATTCCAATGTCCGATGGCGCCTGGGGCGGTTCGAATGGTTTCTGACCACGCCGGGCTTCCACCACTGGCATCACACCCGTGGCGGCAAGCGGCGCGACTGCAACTACGCCTCGATGCTCCCCGTGCTCGATCGCATTTTCGGCACCCATTACCTGCCGAACGCATGGCCGGAACGCTACGGAATCGATGAGCCGATGCCCGAGTCGCTCGCCGGCCAATTCATCCACCCGCTCGCGCCGCCGCGACCCTCGCTCTCAGCCAAAGACGCTAGGGCCGCGGGACAGTGAGGGTGTCTTTGACGATCTTGCCGTCCTTCATGATGAGCGCGAGCGTCTTCTCGGGCGCCGCGATAAGGCCGATATCCTCGATCGGATTGCCGTCGACGACCAAGAGATCCGCGAGCGCATTCTCTTCGATTACCCCGAGCTTGCCGGGATAGGGATTGCGCGGGCCCGACATGGCGAGCAACTCGCCGTTGGTTGCGGTCGCCATCGTCAGGATTTCCGCGTTTGCGTACCAGCGGCTCAGATGGGTCAGCATCACGCCCTGGCGCGCCGCCAGCCGACTTGAAAACAAGAGATCGGAGCCGAACGCAGTCCTGATCTTATGCGCTTTCGCCAGCGCATAGGCAGTGTCCGTGCCGGCGAAAACCTGAAGCTGGTTGATGCGGCTCTGGCCAGTGAGGACGCCGGTGTCCTCGTCGCCGAGGAACGGCTGAATGCTGAGCCAGATGTCGTTGTCCGCCATTAGCTTCGCCGTCAGCTCGTCCATGAGATGGGCGTGTTCGATGCATTGCGCTCCCGCTGCGATCGCCCGCTGGATCGTCTGGGGCGCATAGGCGTGCACGGCGACATAGGTGTTCCAGTCGGCGGTGGACTCGACCCCCGCCCGCAGCTCCGGTTCGCTGAATGTCGTCATGTCAAGCGAAGTGCGCGGCGACGACACGCCTCCTCCGCCGACGAGCTTGATCTGGGAAGCGCCCTGCAGGAGCTGTTCGCGCACGCGCAGGCGCACCTCGTCCGCGCTGTCGGCGATCATCGCGCCGCCGGTTTCCTCCATCGGGCTCAGCGGGCCGCCGGGACTCCTTGGAATGTCCTGCAGCGGACGCAAGTCGCCATGGCCGCCGGTGGTGGTGATCATGGCGCCGCACGGATAAATGCGGGGACCCAACACAATGCCTTCGTCAATCGCCTGTTTGAGCGGGAAAGAAGGACCGCCGAGATCGCGCACGGTGGTGAAGCCGCGCATCAGCGTGCGCTCGGCCTCGGCGCTCGCGGCGAGAAAGATGTAGCCGACATCGGCGGCGAACAGGCTCGAAACCGGCAGCGCGGCGAACACGGAGTGCCAGTGGGCGTCGATCAGCCCTGGCATGACGACCCGGCCGCCGCAATCGATCGTACGCGCGCCTTCAGGCGCCGGCTGATCCCCCGCGGCGACGGACTTGATCCGGCCGCCCTCGACGAGCAGGCGGAGCCCTTCGCGCACCCCGCCGGGTTTGCCGTCGAACAGCAGGAAATTCGTGAACACGATCGGCCGCGGCGGCTCTGTCGCGGCCTGCGCCTTGGCTCGGCCAGGCAGGCCGAGCGCCGCGATCGAGGCCCCCGCGCCGGCGACGAAGCCGCGTCGCGAAAGCTGGGCGTCGATCCGGCGCGTCAGCGTCTGAATTTCCGGCCGATGGCAAAGGCAGCCGCGAACGCCGCCTTCAGAAATCGACTCCGCCGGGACACAGGTGAACATGGGGAATGCTCCAGGGGCAGGAGTTCGGGAGGTAATGGACGCCGACGATACCGTCCAGCCGGGGAAACATTGAGGCGTAGTCGCGGTGGGCCCGGACGCCACGGAATCGATGAGCCGAGGATCAAACCGCGCCTCCATCGCCCGTACGATCTCGTCGCCAGAACCGTTCGGCTTGTGCCCATGTCGCGCCGCGCGTATGGATCGAATCGCTGCTATGACAAATTTGCGACGGCCTTGGGAAGCGCCGGAGCCAGGGGAGGGCGACGATGAACCTTACAGGGGACCAGAAGAAGACTGTCGCCGCCGCCTTTCTCGGGTGGATGCTCGACGCGTTCGATTTCTTCCTCCTGACCTTCCTGCTCAAGGACATCGCCAAGGAGTTCGGCGTCGAGATTTCGGCGGTCGCCTACGCGCTGTTCCTTACCCTGGCGATGCGTTTCGTCGGCGCCTTCATCTTCGGCCGCCTCGGCGACCGCTGGGGACGCAAGCCAGCGCTGATGCTCGACATCCTCCTCTATTCGATTTTTGGCGCACTCGCCGCCTTCTCGCCAAATCTCATTGTGTTCCTGATCTTGCGGGCGCTGTTCGGCGTCGCCATGGGCGGCGAATGGGGCCTCGGCAGTTCCTTGGCGATGGAGTCGATTCCCCCGCAGGCGCGCGGCATGGTGTCCGGGATTCTTCAATGCGGATATCCGACCGGCTTCCTGCTCGCGGCGGTCGCCAACGGGTTGCTCTTCGGCCGCACGTTCGGCGACTACACGGTTGGCTGGCGGGCGATGTTCCTGCTCAGCGTCCTGCCCGCCTTCGTCGTGCTGTTCATTCGCAGCGGCGTGCCCGAATCGCCGGCGTTCGAGGCCTCGAAGGTCCACGCGAAGCCCCACCTTTGGGCAACGATCACGGAGCACAAGGGGCTCGTCATTTACATGGTCGTGCTGATGATGTGCTTCAACCTGTTCAGCCACGGCACGCAGGACCTCTACCCGACCTTCCTGCAGAAACAGCACAATTTCGATCCCGCCACGGTGAGCTGGATCGTCATCGTCGCCAATCTCGGCGCTATCGCCGGCGGCCTCACGTTCGGCCATTTTTCGGAGAAGATCGGCCGCGTCAATGCGATCACCATAGCGGCGATCATCGCTCTCCCCGCCCTCTACCTCTGGGCGTTTTCCGCAACGCCCGTCCTGCTGGCGATCGGCGCCTTCATCATGCAGGTCGCGGTGCAGGGGGCGTGGGGCGTGATCCCCGCCCATCTCAACGAACTGGCGCCCGGCGCGGCGCGCGCCACCATTCCGGCGTTCGTCTATCAGGCCGGCAATTTCCTCGCCTCGTACAACGGCCCGCTCCAGGCGCAGATCGCCGAGGCGAACGGCGGCAACTACGCGTTGGCGCTGGCGCTGGTGGCGGGGGTGGTCGCGGTCGCGATCGTAATCTGCATCCGCTTCAGCCCGGAGCGGCGTGGCGAAATCCTGAAGGCGCATTGATCGGCAACCGGGCCAACCCCCGGGGAGGCGCGACGACCGGCGCAGGAACCTTTCGGCCCTCCAGCCGTTGAATGGAACCCGAGAGGCAGAGCGCCCGGCAGTCGCCGGCGAGTTCCGCCCGATTCAATGGAGGGTTACATGTCTCGATGGATGCTTGGCGTAGCGGC
>JBAUXQ010000843.1:0-5466 GCA_049584355.1 Roseiarcus sp.
GCATCATTCCGTTACGGTGGGCGGCATCATTCAGGAATCCCGGACGGCATTATCCCGTTACACCCGGGCGGCTTCGTCGGAATCGGCATCGATGCTCCTTTCTGATAACCATCCAAGAGCTTTCTGGATAAAGAGACGCTGTAATTGCTTCCTTGAGGAGAGTCAGGTAGCTCGATTCTGATACTCCTACGGATTCGTTGGATGTCTGCAAACCTTGAATACCCATTTGTGGCGAGCTCCAAATGATGAGATGCCCTCGACAATATCGGCAATCTCTTCCTCAGTCAAAGTGACGGTTATGACGACGCGCGACGGACTTGCAGGCGGTCGGCGAGCGTAAAGCCGGCTGCGAGTCCCCGACCCGATCCGACCCAACCGCCCCGGTTGTGTCGGAAGCGCCAAAGCCATGCGCGAGGCGCGAGGCGATGATTCCAAACCCGGACGCTTCATATCGGCGACAGCGCGGGGTTATTCCGATCCGCTCTGAAGAACGCCAACGCGACCGTCGGCGGCGATCGCGCGCCAGCCATTCGACAGCAGGCCATCGTACTCCGCCTTGATCTCAGTCCAGGTATCGGAGACATCGTCGAGAATGAGAATTCCTTCCGGCTTCAAGAGGCGCCGCACGATCGCCGTCTCCCGCCGCAAATAGCTCCCTTCGTGATTGCCGTCCACAACCGCAAAATCAAACTTTCCCTGCGACGTCAAGCAAAGATTTGACAGGGTGTCCTCGCACGACTGTTCGCTCTGAAATCTTGCGTAGGGATCGTATTCGACTCCGTTGTCGCCTAAGAACGGGGTGCCGTCGTTGCTTAGACTTTTGCTGGTCGAGTATCCGACGCAAATGACGGTGTTCCCCTGCAGTCCAAAATGATTCAAGATCGCAATGACATGTTTTTGCGGATTTTCGATCCCTCGGTGTGTCAGGTCCGGGTCAATCG
Source organism: Roseiarcus sp. (assembly GCA_049584355.1). Taxonomy (GTDB): domain Bacteria; phylum Pseudomonadota; class Alphaproteobacteria; order Rhizobiales; family Beijerinckiaceae; genus Roseiarcus. Next base: position 942 of record JBAUXQ010000843.1, read on the forward strand.
ACACGACGACGGATTTATCGTTCCTTTGACGTACGTAATTGACGAAATGACTGAGCGAGACGCCGAGAAAATTTCCGACGTGCAGCCCAATCAAGGGTCGCCCATCTGTGGTCAGGATAAATTCGTCGAGAACCTTGGAGCAAAAGGATAGGGACGGTTCAGGAATGCTCCCGCCAATGACTTGGCTTTGCGACAGACCGGAAGATGTGAGAAAATTGATCGCGGCGCTGTAATTATAGGTGATCTGCTTTGCAGCAACGGACACATGTGCAGAATTATGAGCGGCGATGCGTCGGCGTCTAGCGGCCTCGGATTGGACGTACTTCATCACAAGACCGTGGGGTAAGACATTCCTTACTGTGCGAGCGACTTGAGAGCTGATCATTGGCGTTGGGTCTCCTGTATTTTGAATCCGAAGGCCGATAGGCACAATCATGAAAACCTGCGCGACCCAGTGCGAACAACGTGCACGACTGAGCAGCGGCGTGTGCGCCCATTGATCAGTTGTCTCTCATTTCCCGCGTCGACAGTGTCTCTGGCGACCAAGTCGGCGCGTCCTACAAGATGGGTGAGGCCGTCTTTTCATGACGCCCTTTTAATCGACGTCTCCCATCCTTAACCCAGAACCCCACTGAGACGATTGGCCTAATCGCCCTCCTTAATCGATCTTTCGCGTCTTCAAGCGCAGCGACCTGCAAACCAGTCGTCGGGAGACCTTCTTGCGCCCTGGAGCCTCAACGGCGTCGAGCCGGCGGCGTCGGAACAGTCGACTAACCCCTGGGATGAGCGCGGAATAGCCGACCCTGCGTTCTCGTGCGATCGCTTAGTTGGGGGTCGCTGAGAGTCTGTAATCGAACGACTTGCTGAACGTCAATAGACGGACGACTTGAACCGCCCGAACGAATGACGCCCCCACCCGGGCCGAACTCGGCGTTCCAGTTGCCGCGCAACTCGTGAAGCTGTCGGCTAAGGCTCGCGGCCTCGCCGACAGGCCCAGGGCCGCAATCGCTACGATTTGAAGCAGGATAGTCTTGGGCTCTTCGCGCAAGCCGCCGCATTGGCCGGCGCGCCGCTCCTCGGCCGGATCGGTGGAAGGCGTTCGTGGCTTGTTTCGGGAACGGTCGCTTATGGGGGAAGATCTCGAATCGACATTTTCTTGCCGAATCGTCCAACATGTGGTTAAGTTTTTCAGAAAAGACGCGAGCGAATGGACAGGAAGGAGACGTCGCCTGCGCGGTCGAATCGCATAGTCCTCGAGCCGGGCCGGAATCGACGTTCAACCCATTGAGAAACCTAGATTCGCGGAAGGAGAAGGCATTTGGATTTTGTTGCGCCGGACTTGGATTTTGTTGCGCCGGGCTTGGATTTCGTTGCGGCGGGCTTGGATTTTGGTGTCTTCGGCTTGGATTTTGGTGTCCTCCGCTTGGAAACCAGCGGGGCAATCGCCGCCGGCGAAGCGCGCGAAGACCGCAGCCCTTTTTACTTTGGAGCGAGTCGGTAGGCCGTGTAGCCGCCAAAATCGCGCTGCTCAGTGATCGAATAACTGGCGAAGAAGAGCGCTGGCCAAGGCGTCGTCTGCGCGCGGTCGACCAGGATCCAACCGGGCCGGTGCAGGTGCTGCGCGCCGTTGCGTATGAAGGTCTCGACCTCGTCGTGCGGGAGAAGGGCGAAGGCGCCGACGTCGTTCATTCCGGTCCAGGCCGGCCCCGGAGGTCCGTAAGGCAGAAACATTGACGGGGACACCCACACCGGCGACCCCTCCCCTCGCGCGCGCAGCCATTCCAGCGCGGCGGCTGCATCCGCTGTCGGCGCAGGCGCAGGCGTCTTCGGGGGATCCGCGAGGCTTTGGTCGACAAGCGCGGAAGATTCCGCGGTGGCCAGGCGTATGTCGCTGATGAAACGGCTCGGCCCGATATTCCAGGCTTCGCCTCTCTCGGCCGCTGCGTTCCAGGATTCAAAGCCGAATGTCGCCAGAAGCGCCACCAGGCTCGCGAGGGTGACCTGAACGAATCCGGAGGCCACATCCTTCAACCCGATTCCTAGCGCCGCCGTCAGCGCCAGCACGACGAAAGGCAGAAGATTCAGCACATTGTTGTCGTGGCTGCGCCCGAGATAATAGGAGCCCGCGGCGAATAGACCCATAAGCGAGACGAAGCCCAGGCGAATCCCGCGCGCGTCGGCCCGCAACTGGGCGACAGCCACGACCCCGGCGGCGGCGAGCGCAAGCCAGATTGGACCCGTCGGATTGACCGGGAGAATTCCGGGGGGATCGCGGACGTAAGCGGTAAAGCCCTCAATTGAAGGCCATTGGTGATAGACGACCCAGAACAGCGTCGCCAAAGCGGCAAAAGCCGCCACAGTTGCGGCGAGCGCCACGCCAGCTCCGCGCAGGACTTCGATCGTCACGCCGGCCACACTCGTGGCGCCAAGGTCTTGAGCGCGCCTCAGCGCAAGGTATGGCCACCAGACGATTGTGGCGTAGAAGGCCGCCTCGGGCGACCACACGATACCCAGGAGCCACAGCGCGTGGCCCGCGGCGTCCAATCGGAAACCGCGTTCCTCGGCCGCAATGATGAAACCCAGCAGGGTGGCTAGCGGGAAAAAGCGTAGCCCGTCGACCGAGGGGGTTGCGATCGGTCCCTTGAAGTCCGGCGGATAACCGGTCCACATCAGGATAGCGCAGGCCATTGCGGCAAGCGGGACCAGCGCCAGACCCATCGGGAGTCTGCGGGTCAGCAGGACAACGGAACCGGCCATCGCCAGGAGGTAGAGCAGATTGGTCGCGGCCGCGACGATGTAGGTCCCCGACCAGCACTCTTGGCCGCAAAGGGCGGCAATCAGTAGCGTCGGGCCCATTCCATATTGCACGGGGTAGTCTTGGAACGGGATCGCCCCGCCCAAAAGGGCCTGAGACGAGCCGACGTAGACCGACCAATGATGCCATACGGTTCCAAAGCCTTGGGGAGACCCCATGAAGCCGGTGAGCGAAACCGCTGCAACCCCCAAAACGAATATTGCGAGAAGGGACGGCAAAGCGGGCGCGCCCTCCGCCCTGGGCAGCAGGCGCGGAAGCGCCACAGCCAATGTGCCCACAACGAGGAAGATCGCGGCTCGGGCCGCATCCAGCCGCAAGCTTGGGTCCCACCACGTCGCCGCGCCAACCAAAGGCAGGGCCAGGAGTCCGCCGATGGCATATCCCGCGCCCGAAAAGACGAGCGGCGCTGCGAACGCAATGGAGAGGACCAGCGGACTTGTGAGCCCGGGCCATGGGCGCGCCACAAGCAGCGCAAGTCCGACGACGGCCAGCGCCGCGCCGTAAACTCGGTCGATTGTCCACGCCGAAGGATATTTGTAGGCCCGCAGCTGCAGCGAGAAAGGCAGAATGCAGGCGACAAGCAACAGGACACCATACACCGCCAGAAGCGCGGCCTTTTGCTCAATCACAAACGCGTCCTTTCCTCGATTAGCCGCCCGAGCGTCAGCAGTTTAGGGAGGTCTGCGTCGTTTAACTCGGTGAGCCGTCACGTCAACGGGCGCGTCGCGCAAAGCGGCCGGCCGAAGCAATGGCGGATCACCTTTCGGTCAGACCAGGACGCGATTCAGGCCCTCGCCGAGACGAAATGAGACTGCGCGAGCCAGCGGGTCGCTGCGGTGGCTTCGAGCGCGGGTTCGATCGCGAGGATCGGTCGCGCGGCGGCTTTCGGCAGACCCGGCAACAGAAAGTCTTTGGTCGTCACAGTCACGTCCCGCCAACCCGCCAGCGGAAGCGCCCGACGTAACTGGCCGGGGGTGAACGCCATTTCGTCCGGTTCGAGCTTGGCGAACCGTCGACCGACGCGTGTCCCGAAGATGAACGCGCAATAGGGATTGAGGAAATTGGGCTCTATGAAAGCGAGGCCGCCGCCGGAGTTGCTGAGAGAATGCAAGGCGCGCAACACCTCGTCGAGACGCAGGACCAGATGGTGCAGGATGCCGTTGCCGAACACCAGATCGAACCGGCCGAAACGCGCCAGGTCGTCGGCCAGGAGATCCAGTTTTTCGAAGCTGAGGTTTGGAAGCGAATAGGTCTTTCTTGCGTGAGCCAAAAATTTGTCGCTGATATCGACGGCGACCACCTCGAGTCCCGTCTTGACAGCCATATGCGCCGCCGCATCGCCGGAACCGCAGCCGAGTTCGAGAATCCGTCGCGCTCCAACCTTCTCGGCCATCTCGACGAACCAGTCATTGCGCCGGGTCGCTCGTAGCGGCGTGGAGCCAACAGAGGCGAAAATCTGGTTGAATCCACGCTCGTCCTGGAGATTAAGCTTCGCCACTGCCAGCCTTTAGATGTCGGAGCGAGCCTGTCGGCCCCCTACCAAAGACGAAACGGCGCATCCCGACAAAGCCAACCCCCGCGAGCACCGGCAGGAGGAGCGCCTGCGCCCATAGCGGCCCCAGGCCTGCCCATATCAGGGCGCGCAGCAAGAGGAAATTCAGACCGCCAAGGACGGCGTAAAAGACGAGGAAACGAGGCAGCAGCCGATGG
>JBAUXQ010000844.1:0-2778 GCA_049584355.1 Roseiarcus sp.
AATGCGTGCGCCGGCTCGAAGCGCTGATCGCGGCCGATCGCGACGATTCGTCGCCTTTCCCATGGGCGAGGCTGGCGCTCGAAGGCGAGGTCGAGGCGATGACCGGGAGCGGTCCGGCGCTGGCGGCGGAAGACCGCTACCGCGCCATCCTGCGCGACAACCGCAGCCGCGACGCCGCCGCCGGCCGCACCCTGGTCGGGCCGCATCTCAGCGACTTCATGGTCTGGCACGGGCCGAAGCAGGCGCCGGCGGCCGCGTCGTCGACCGGCGAGCAGAAGGCGCTCATCGTCGGGCTCGCGCTCGCCCACGCGCGCCTGGTCGGCGAGATGTCGGGCATTGCGCCGCTTGCCCTCCTCGACGAAATCGCGGCCCATTTCGATCCGCGCCGCCGCGCGGCGCTGTTCGACGCGCTCGAGCGCCTCGGCGGCCAGGTGTTTCTCACCGGCGCCGACCCGGCGGCGTTCGCCGAGCTTGCGGGCCGGGCCGAGATGTTCGAGGTTTCGGCGGAGACCGGGGTGAGGCCAAGACCCTCATCCGGCCCATAGCCCGTCGAAAGACGGGCGTTCTTCCGAACGCCCTATGGGGTCACCTTCTCCCGTGAACGGGAGAAGGTGTGCGCCCCCTCTCCCGCTCGCGGGAGAGGGTTGGGGTGAGGGTGGGCCGCTAGGCGTGGCCGGCGTCGGAGGATAGCATTCCCTCGTCGACTCCCAGGATCGCGAGCGCGCGATCATATTTGCGGGCGAAATTGGGATCGAAGATGAGGCCGGGATCGGCGGGGCAGGTGAGCCAGCTGTTAGCGAGGATCTCGCTCTCGAGCTGCCCCGAGGCCCAGCCGGCATAGCCGAGCGCGAGCACCGCGCGCGCCGGACCGGTGCCCTTGGCGATCGCGCGCAGGATGTCGAGCGTCGCGGTCAGGCAGACGTGCTCGCCGATCTTGACCGTCGAATCGTTGACGCCGTAGTCGCTCGAATGGAGGACAAAGCCACGGCCGGTCTCGACCGGCCCGCCGCGCAGCACCCTGACCGCTTCGGCCCGTGGCGGCAGGCGGATCGCCTCGGTCTCGGGTACGATGTCGAGCTGCACCAGGAGCTTGCCGAAATCGATCTCCTCCGCCCGCTGGTTGATGACGATGCCCATCGCGCCGTCGTCGCGGTGGGCGCACATGTAGACGACCGAGCGCGCAAATGGACCCTCCTGAAGCGAGGGCATCGCGATCAGGAACTGTCCTTCCAGGCTGGTCGGCGGCGGGTCCTCTACCCGTCTCATGATCGCCTCTGGATTGGCGCTTTCGGGCCAAGCGTCATGCACCCAATGCTAGTCGAAATTTGCGTCATGGTATAGGCAGAGGCGCAATGTGCACAGGATCATGCGACGAGAAGCCACGCGCGGCCCGGCAGGGCGGACCCCTGAAGGCCGCGCTCGCCGCCGCGCTGGCGCTTCTCATGACCGGCTCGGCGGCCCGCGCCGCCGATTCCTTCTCCACCGATTGGGCGCAAGGCGCGAAGTCTCAGGCGCGTCTCATCGCGGCGGGAGGGGGTCTCGCGGGGTTCGAGATCGCTCTCGCGCCCGGCGCGATCACCTATTGGCGCGATCCCGGCGATTCCGGGCTGCCGCCGACGCTCGATTTTTCCGGTTCCGAAAACGTGGCCGGGGTGGAGGCGTTGTTTCCGGCGCCGAAGCGGATCAAGGAGGCCGATGGCGGCGAGGCGTTCGGCTATGACGGCGCGGTCATCTTCCCCTTGCGGATCAAGCCACGCGACGCGGCGAAACCGGTGAGGCTTGCGCTCAACGCCGATTTCGCCGTGTGCGAGAAAGTCTGCCTGCCGGCCAAGGCGCGGCTTTCGCTGACCCTCCCGGGCGCCGCGGATTCTCCCTATGCGGGCGCGATCGACGCAGCCCTCACCGCCGTCCCGCGCCCGGTTCAGCCGAAAGACTTCGGCGCCCTCGAGGCCATCGGCGCCGACGGCTGGCGCTTCTGCGCGCCGCACGAGGAAGGCCCGCCGCGCGACCTTTTCGTCGAGCCGCCGGAGGGCTGGTGGCTGAAGGTGGCGCCTGACGCAAACGAGAAGGGTGAGGACTGCTTCAAGCTCACCCTCGGCGACAAGCCGAAGGATGCCGCGCTCCCTGTCGCGCTACGGCTCACGCTGACCGGAGGCGCGGGAGCGGTGGAGACGACGGTGGGGACGCCGCTGTCGAGGTAGGCGTGCCCCGCTTTACGCGCCAGTCGCCGGTCATCTAGTCTTGTCTCCCGAAGCCACGGCCTCGAGGCGCGGCCCATCCCTTGAACCAAGGACTCCCCATGACCATCAAAGTCGGCGAACCCCTGCCCAACGTCACCGTGCGCCAGGTGACCCCCGACGGGCCGAAGCCGGTCGAAACCAAGGATTATTTCGCCGGCAAGACGGTGGTGCTGTTCGGCCTGCCCGGCGCCTTCACGCCGACCTGCCACAAGAATCACCTGCCGGGTTTCATCGTCAGCGAGGCGGCGTTCAAGGCCAAGGGGGTCGACGCGGTCGCCATGACCTCGGTCAACGATCATCATGTGCTCTCGGCCTGGTCGGACGCGACGGGCGCCAAGGGCCACATCGATTTCCTCGCCGACGGCGCCGGCGCCTTCGCCAAGGCGCTCGGACTCGACTTTGACGCTTCGGCCGGAGGCTTGGGCGTGCGTTCGAAGCGCTATGCGATGCTGGTCGTCGACGGGGTGGTGAAAGAGCTCAACATCGAGCCCGAGCCCGGCAAGGCGGACGTGTCGAGCGCCCAGCATTTGCTGGAGCA